>CANQEB010000142.1 GCA_947594085.1 uncultured Lachnospiraceae bacterium
CACAAAGAAGTAGTTTCGGCTGTTCTGCAAAATGCCTATGTTCTTTGCGGCGGCGGCATGCTGCCGAAGCTGGAGAACTGCATCAGCGCGATCGAGTCCGGCGTTTCACGGGTACATATCCTCGACGGCAGAATCGAACATTGCCTGTTGCTTGAATTTTTCACGAACAAGGGCATCGGCACAGCGATCATCGGGGACGACGAGGAGCGGTACGACGTGTGATTGCAATAAAATCAGATGAAAAAGAAAGATGTACGGAGAGCCTGATAGAGAAAAACGGGCGGAAGGGCAGGAATGGAAAATATGAAATCGGCAGAATACATGGAGCGTGCGGAGCAGTACGTCCTCCACACGTACAATCGCTTCCCGGCGGTGCTGGAGAACGGCGAGGGTGTGTGGCTTACCGACGTCGACGGAAAGAAATATCTGGATTTTGGGGCCGGGATCGCGGTGTTCGCGCTCGGCTACGGGAACAAGGCCTACGAGGAAGCGCTGAATCAGCAGATCGGAAAGCTTATTCATACCTCGAATTTGTATTACAGTGTGCCGCTCGCGGACGCGGCCGAGAAGCTGGTGAAGAAAAGCGGCATGGACAAGGTGTTCTTTACGAACAGCGGAACGGAGGCAATCGAGGGCGCGATCAAGGCGGCCCGGAAATACGCCTATCTGAAGGACGGAAGCACGGATCATGAGATCATCGCAATGAACAATTCCTTCCACGGCAGGAGCATGGGGGCGTTGTCCGTGACGGGAAATCCCCATTATCAGGAGGCGTTCAAACCGCTGATCGGAGGTATTCGTTTCGCGGACTTCAATGATCTGGAAGGTGTGAAGGCGCAGGTAAACGAGAAAACCTGTGCGATCCTGCTGGAGCCTGTACAGGGCGAGGGCGGCATTTATCCGGCGACGCCGGAATTCCTGAAGGGTCTGCGCGCGCTGTGCGACGAGCGGGACATTTTGCTGATCTTCGACGAGATTCAGTGCGGCATGGGGCGCTGCGGCAGCTGGTTTGTCTGGCAGAAATACGGCGTGCAGCCGGACATCATGACGAGTGCAAAGGCGCTCGGCTGCGGAATTCCAGTGGGCGCGTTTGTGCTCAATGAGAAGACGGCGAAGGCGTCGCTCGTGCCGGGAGACCACGGGACGACCTATGGCGGCAACCCGTTGGCCTGTGCGGCTGTGTCGAAGGTGTTCGACCTGTTTGAGGAGATGGATTTGATCAGCCATGTCAATGAGATCACTCCGTACCTGGAGCAGAAGCTCGACGAGCTTGTCGCGAAGTATGATTTCCTGACTGAGCGCCGCGGCATGGGCCTGATGCAGGGTCTTGTCGTGGAGGGCCGTCCGGTCGGTGAGATCGTGACAAAAGCGTTGGAGAACGGATTGATCGTGATGAGCGCGGGAGGCAATGTGATCCGACTCGTGCCGCCGCTGATTATAGAGAAGGCGGACGTGGATGAGATGGTGAAACGGTTGGAAATGTCGTTTTGATCAGATTTATTTTATTCCATTTTTAGCGGAACGGATTGTTTCATAAAAGCGCCTGAAAAGAGTCGTTGGATTTGGATATTTCGCGCTTTGCAGAAGGAGCGGTTTCTGATAAAATAAATAAGAATATATTAAAAAAATAATCCGGGGAGGTATAAATGGCGAAATATGTGATGGCGCTGGACGCCGGGACGACAAGCAACCGTTGTATTCTATTTGACCACGAAGGGAATATCTGCAGCGTTGCCCAGAAGGAATTCACCCAGTATTTCCCGAAACCGGGCTGGGTGGAGCACGATGCGGACGAGATCTGGTCGACGCAGCTTGGCGTAGCGGTCGAGGCGATGTCAAAGATTGGAGCGACGGCCGCGGACATCGCGGCGCTCGGCATTACGAACCAGAGAGAGACCGCGATCGTCTGGGACAAGGAGACTGGCGTGCCGATCCACCATGCGATCGTCTGGCAGTGCCGCAGGACCGCAGAGTACTGTGACAGTTTGAAAGCGCGTGGATTGACGGAGACATTCCGCCAGAAGACGGGACTGGTGATCGACGCTTATTTCTCCGCGACAAAAATCAAATGGCTGTTGGATAACGTGCCGGATGCCAGGGAGAAAGCGGAGGCCGGGAAGCTGCTGTTCGGAACGGTCGAGACTTGGCTGATCTGGAAGCTGACAAAGGGCGCGGTGCACGTGACTGACTATACGAACGCGTCACGGACCATGCTTTTCAATATCAATACGCTTCAGTGGGACGATGATATCCTGAGGGAGCTTGACATTCCGAAATCCATGCTGCCGCGGGTGGCGGCTTCGAGTGAGGTTTACGGGAAGAGCGCGCCGGAATTCTTAGGTGGCGAGATCTCAATCGCGGGCGCGGCGGGAGATCAGCAGGCGGCGTTGTTTGGGCAGACTTGTTTCAAACTCGGAGAGGTCAAGAATACTTACGGTACGGGCGGTTTTCTGTTGATGAATACCGGGGAGAAGCCGGTATTCTCAGACAACGGCCTCGTGACGACGATCGCCTGGGGACTCGGCGGCAAGGTGACATACGCGCTGGAGGGCTCGATCTTCGTGGCGGGCGCTGCGATCCAGTGGCTGCGCGACGAGATGCACCTGATTGATTCCGCGCCGGACACGGAGTGGATTGCAGCGCGCGTGCAGGACACGAACGGCTGTTATGTGGTGCCGGCGTTTACCGGACTTGGTGCCCCGTACTGGGATCAGTATGCGCGCGGCTGCATCGTCGGGATTACGCGCGGCGTGAACAAATACCACATTGTAAGGGCGACGCTGGAATCTTTGGCATACCAGACGAACGACGTAATCCGTGCGATGGAGGCGGATTCGGGCGTTCAGCTTGCCGGACTCAAGGTGGACGGCGGCGCGAGCGCGAACAATTTTCTGATGCAGTATCAGGCGGATGTGATCGGGCAGCAGGTGCTTCGGCCGCAGTGCATCGAGACGACAGCGATGGGCGCCGCGTATCTGGCAGGGCTGGCGGTCGGTTTCTGGAAAGACACGGACGAGATTCGGCGAAACTGGAAGACAGACCGCGTGTTTGAGCCGCAGATGGAGGCGGACGAGCGTGAGCGCAGGATCGATGGCTGGGAGAAAGCTGTGCGGTACTCATTCGGGTGGGCAAAAGAATAACTTACATCGGACGGAATCCCTGCGATTCCTGTCTGTAGTTTGCCAACATACAAGCAGAAAATGAATAAGGTGAATGACAGCAAGGAAAGGAAACGTGAGACAAATGGAAAAAATCAAGATGACGACCCCGATTGTCGAGATGGACGGGGACGAGATGACGAGGGTGCTTTGGAAGATGATCAAGGACGAGTTGATCTGTCCGTTCGTGGAGCTGAAGAGCGAGTACTATGATCTTGGGCTGAAAAACCGCGATGCGACGAACGATCAGATCACGATCGACAGCGCGAATGCCGCGAAGAAGTACGGCGTGGCTGTAAAGTGCGCGACGATCACGCCGAACGCGGCGCGCGTGAAAGAATACAATCTCAAGGAGATGTGGAAGAGCCCGAACGGGACGATCCGCGCGATCCTCGACGGGACGGTGTTTCGCGCACCGATCGTCGTGAAAGGCATTGAGCCTTACGTTCGGACGTGGAAGAAGCCGATTACGATCGCGAGACATGCGTACGGCGACCTTTACAAGAACGTGGAGATGATCATTCCGGGGCCGGGCAAGGCGGAGCTCGTGTTCACGGCTGAGGACGGGACCGAGACGAGGGAGACGGTATTTGACTACAAGGGACCGGGCGTGCTGCAGGGCATACACAATCTGTATGCCTCGATCGAGAGCTTCGCGAAGAGCTGCTTCAACTACGCGCTTGACACGAAGCAGGATCTCTGGTTCGCATGTAAGGATACGATCTCCAAGAAGTATGACCATACCTTTAAGGATATTTTCCAGGAGATCTTCGATGCACAGTACAAGGAGAAATTCGAGGCGGCCGGAATTACGTATTTCTACACGCTGATCGACGACGCGGTGGCTCGTGTCATGAAGTCGGAGGGCGGCTTTATCTGGGCCTGCAAGAATTACGACGGCGATGTGATGAGTGATATGGTATCGTCCGCGTTCGGCTCGCTTGCGATGATGACCTCCGTGCTAGTCTCCCCAGACGGGATCTACGAGTATGAGGCAGCGCACGGGACCGTGCAGCGTCATTATTACAAGCACTTGAAGGGTGAGGAGACCTCGACGAACTCAGTCGCGACGATCTTTGCGTGGACCGGAGCGTTACGCAAGCGCGGCGAACTCGACGGTATCAGCGAACTCTGTGCTTACGCGGATCGTCTGGAGCAGGCGGTCATCCGCACGATTGAGAGCGGGAAGATGACGAAGGATCTCGCGTTGATCACCTCGCTCGAGAATGTGACCGTGCTGAACAGTGAGGAGTTCATCAAGGCCGTGCGGACGACGTACGAGGAACTGAGCAGATAGGCATTATAGTTAAGGAATAAAATAGCGGGTAGTCGAAGCTACCCGCCAAACTTTTGAATGAAATAGGTGGGGCGACACTCCCACATCTCCAACTAGGGTGACGGCTGCCCGTTCCGTCCTCTGATTTCATTCAATATAGTTTACTGCTCTTGCAGATTTATTATACAGGATTCCATTTATTTGTCAAGTTTTTTCAGCGTGCCCTTTTCTATGAAGTTTCATTCATTTTTTGTGTATCCTCTCCTCGTAACTATACTATATCATGAATGGGTCATTTGCAAAACATTTAATAATAAAAATTAAGCAAAATTTTTTGGCAAAATTTGCTTGAAAAACAGGTTGATTATCGCGGCATACTGGGTTATACTATCGGTAAGAACTGCAAGTACGTTCCTGGGGTGTACGAGAGTCCTAGTATTTTGAACCTACATTTACTTTCATGGGATTCCTATATCGCACAGCCTATGTCAGGCCTCCGTTTGCAGTGGAAGACAGACACCTGTGCTGCGGTTACCCACCTAGCTTTGCTAGGAGTCAAAATTTAGGATACGGCATTCTGGGTCATATAATAGGCGGAACACCTGGTGGTTGTTCCGCCCGTTTTTTCACAAAGATTTATGTGGGAAGATCAGGATAATTAATTAGCAATTAATTTTCTAAAATTTGTTGACATAATTTGCGTAGAACCGTATAATGATAGTAGGATAAAGGAAACTTATCCAGGTGTGCTGACACCTTAAAAATCTGACATTTATGCCAGTTCGTAAGCTGGTCAGTTGGGGAGCAACAGAAAAACTCCACAGAAAAGCCATATGTTGAAGGATGGCAGGTTGGCAGACAACAGAAAAATCAGCGGTAATACAGCAAGAAAAGGTTGTCCAGGAGGACAGCCTTTTTTGCTAAAAGAGGAACATAGATGAAAAACTATAATGCTAATCAGGCTTTGCCGATCATTTTAAAAGCTGCGAAGGAATATGATGAAAAACTGAAGGATAAACATTTTTTAATTGTGTATCGCAGTAAGAATAGTGTCTGTACATGTTGTGTTGGATTCCGGGATATGAATTTTCTTCATCTGACCGGGGTGAAGACGAGCTTGCCTGCACAGCAGTTTTATTCTGCTTGCTTAAACGGAAAATTGTCTGTTAGAGACATCAAAATGGATGCCAGGGGAGGAACGCAACAGAAACTTGCTGTATTGCCGTATTTATCAGGACTATTGTATCATAACTGTATGATTGGAGATTTCATAAACAGCGGAATCGTCATAAGGGCAGATTATTTTGTCGGAGATACAAAAGCGGTTTTGAGCATAGGGTTCCGTTATGGAAAAACAGCGGATATTCCGGTTACACTTTACAACGAAGGTGTAAAGCGTTTGACAAATCCGACATGCAAGGTGTTAGCAATATTTGCGAAACAGTATCAGCTAAAATATTATGACGAGTGTACATATTTGTCCAAAGGATGTGAAATCAAAAAATTCCCAGAAGAAATAATAAAACAACTTGATGAAAAGTTGTTATAGAGAGTTGCTTTACAAAACTGACTTTCAAAATTATAATGAGACTTGTAGGGGTCTGTGAAAGTACTCCGTATATTATGTTTATGAATCAACTTATGAGGAGGATATCTTATGGCAGTATTGGTCACCGGCGGTGCCGGGTACATAGGGAGTCACACCTGCGTGGAGCTTCTCGAGAGTGGGTATGAGGTCGTCGTGATGGACAATCTCTACAATTCCAACGAGAAGGCGCTGGAGCGTGTGGAGCAGATCACTGGGAAAAAGGTGAAGTTTTACAACGTCGACATGCTCGACAAGGAAGCGTTGAACGGGATCTTTGAGAACGAGAAGATCGATTCGGTCATTCATTTCGCGGGTTACAAGGCCGTTGGAGAGTCGGTGCGCAAGCCGCTCGAATATTACCACAACAATATTACGGGGACGCTGAATCTCTGCGACGTCATGAGGAATCACGGCGTGAAGAAGATCATCTTCAGCTCGTCGGCCACTGTGTACGG
>CANQEB010000143.1 GCA_947594085.1 uncultured Lachnospiraceae bacterium
CTCCCGCGGGAAAAACTGTGAAAAGCTTTTGCCGTGCATTGAGATTGCGCCGGTGGAGGGCACGCCGTTTGACTTCCGCGAGATGAAGCCGATCGGACGCGATATCAATGCGGACTGCGAGCAGCTGCGTTTTGTGGGCGGTTACGATCACAATTTCGTGTGCGACGGGACTGCCGGTGAGTTCTGCAAGATCGCTGAGGCGCGTTGTGAGGAGAGCGGCATCACGATGGAAGTATTCACGGACTGCTGCGGCGTCCAGTTCTACGCGGGCAATGCGATTGCGCCGCAGACGGGCAAGGGCGGCGCTCCCTACGGAAAGCGCAGCGGCTTCTGCCTCGAGTCGCAGTTCTATCCGAACGCGATCAATCAGGCGGGCTTCCCCTCGCCGCTTCTGAAGGCGGGAGAGCCGTACGATACGAAGACGAGCTACAGATTTTCTGTGAAGAAATAGCAGATATGAAATAAAACAACGGATCCCGGAGGAGATCACGGCAGGAATGGCGGTCTCTTTCGGGATTTTTTAAATGGTTTTTATAAAAATAATTGACTTTTTCCTGTTTTCTGTGTATACTTTAGGTAAATCGTAATATACTAAATCATGATTTACTAAATCGTAATTTAGTAAATCATGATTTAGGAACTTCTATTTAAGGAGACGGACGAAATGTTTATAGGGAGAGACGCGGAGCTACAGTTTCTGGAGGACAAGTATCATACAGACAAGGGACAGCTGATTGTTCTGTACGGACGGCGGCGTGTCGGGAAGACGGAGACGCTGCGGCAGTTCTGTAAGGGGAAGCCGCATGTGTTCTTTGCGTGTCAGGAGTGTACAGACGAGCGGCAGCTTGCGGGTTTTTCAGAGAAACTGCTGCGCGAAGGCCTTCCAGCGGGACAGTATATCAGCCGTTTTGATGATTGGGAGAAAGCGTTTCGCGCTGTGCCGGATTTGCCGTATGGGGACAGGAAGCGCCTGCTCGTGATTGACGAGTTCCCCTATATGTGCAGAGGCAATTCCTCGATCCCGTCTGTTCTCCAGAATCTTTGGGACGAGATTCTGAAGGATTCCAATGTGATGATCATCCTGTGCGGGAGCGCGATGAGCTTCATAGAGAAGGAGTTGCTGTCCGAGAAGAATCCGCTGTATGGGCGCGCGACCGGCATTTACAAGATGACGGAGATGAGCTTTTATGACGCCGTGAAATTCTTTCCCGACTATTCTGCCCGGGATAAGGTGCTCTTATACGCGGTGCTCGGCGGCATTCCACATTATCTGCTCCAGTTCGACCCGAAGCTGCCGCTTTCGGAGAATATCAAGAAAAACATTCTGACAAAGGGTTGCGTCCTGTACAGCGAAGTGGAATTCCTGCTGCGTCAGGAGCTGCGCGAGACGGCGCTGTACAATACGCTGATCAGCGCGATTGCGCTTGGGAGCACACGACTTAGCGAGATCAGCCAGAAATCGCTCATCGGGGACACAGCCAGGACCAGTGTATATCTGCGGAATCTGGTCGAGCTGGGAATTGTGCGCCGGGAGTTCTCTGTGGACGCCGGGATCAAAGAGCAGGCGAATGCGAATCGCGGGATCTACCGTTTGACGGACAATTATTTCCGCTTCTGGTATGCGTTTGCGTTTGCGAATTATTCCGACCTGGAGTCGGGAGATGTGGACGGCGTATACCGGTATGCGATTGAGCCCATGCTTCATGAGTACGCTGCGAGCACCTTTGAGGACGTCTGCCAACAGTACGTGCAGAGGCTTCAGAAGGCGGGGGAGTTGCCGTTTCGCTATGCGAGGATGGGACGCTGGTTCGGGAAGACGACGGTGCGGGACGGAGAAAATTTAACCGAGACAGAGGTTGACCTGCTGGCAGTTTCCCGGGACGGGAAACAGTATCTGGTCGGGGAGTGCAAATTCAAGGGCAGACCATTCGCTTATTCCGATTATCTGAACACGACGGCGAAGTTTGCCCCGCAGAAGGAGTACGCGGATTTTTATTATTTCCTGTTCTCGGAGTCCGGTTTCGGGGAGGAACTGTGCGGGATCGCGGAGGCGGACGGAAGGGTGCGGCTGTGCGGATTGGATGAGATTGTGCAGGGAAAGTTCTAGCACAAAAATGCGGTGCTCTCCGCAAAAAAATCCAGACGTCTTCCTCTCACCTTTTTCAAAACAAAAATTAACAGACAAATCAAAAATCATTCCATTTTTTACAGATTACCTCCGTGATAGGATGATCACAGTCGCAGTATAGGGCTGTGATCAAACTATATCAACAGAAAACAGGAGGTAGAACATGAAAAAGAGTTTAGTAGTTTTGGCTGCACTGGCGACTGCTACCATGATGGCAGTTCCGGCAAGCGCAGACGAGACAAAGATGGTTGGTATCTCTATGCCGACACAGTCTCTGGAGCGCTGGAATCGTGATGGTGCTTATCTGGAGGAACAGTTCAAGGCAGCAGGGTATGATGCGAAAGCTACATACTCTGACAACGATGAGAATCGTCAGGCAAACGATATTGAGAACCTGATCAATGCTGACGGCGCTGATCTTCTGGTGATCGCGGCAATCAATGGTGAGTCTCTGAACGGAGTAATGAAGGAGGCTGTTGAGGCTGGTATCCCGGTTATCGCTTACGATCGTCTGATCATGAATGATGGTACGTCTTTCTATGTATCTTATGATAACTATACGGTAGGTACACTGCAGGGCCAGTACGTAGTCGATACGCTGGATCTGGACAACGCCGGCGATAAGGTTTACAACATCGAGTTCACCGCAGGTGATCCGGCGGACAACAACGCAGGCTTCTTCTTCAACGGTGCGTTCGACGTTCTGAAACCGTACATCGATGCGGGAACGCTGAACGTGGTTTCCGGCCAGACTGAGTTTGACGCGGTTGCTACTGCGGCATGGGATGAGCAGACCGCTATGGAGAGAATGCAGAACATCCTTGCTTCCTACTATGCAGACGGCACGCAGCTTGACGTTGCGCTTTGCTCCAACGACTCCACCGCTCGCGGCGTTACGCAGGCAATCGAGTCTGACTATGCGGGCGACAACACGGTTCTGATCACAGGCCAGGACGCTGACGAGGCGAACCTTGCAAACATCGTTGACGGCAAGCAGTCTATGACGGTTTACAAGAACCTTGCAAACGAGGCAGTTGCTACTCTGGATCTTGCGAAGGCTCTTCTGGATGGGCAGGAAATAGACGGTTCCATCATCGAGAACGCAGGCTGGGATTTTGAGTGCGCATATGATACCGAGTCTTACGAGACGTCAGAAGGTCATACCTGCCCGTCCTTCCTGCTGGTTCCGACGGTTGTCACGGTTGACAATATGGTAGAATCCCTGGTTGATATCGGCGAGTATACACAGGATGAGGATGGCTATCTGCATCCGGCTCACTGATCGGATTTTATCAGATCATATTCTGGAAATTTAAGAACGGGCGGGGCAGTGCCCCGCCTTGTTTTTGAGAGAGGAGGTACCATCTTGGCTGACAAAATTCTGGTAATGGAGCACATTACGAAAGAATTTCCCGGTGTCAAGGCTCTGGATAATGTAAATCTGGAGGTAGAACGAGGCGAGATCCATGCGCTGATCGGAGAGAACGGCGCAGGCAAGTCCACATTGATGAATGTATTGAGCGGGCAGTATCCATACGGCAGTTATACCGGAACCGTCACCTACGAGGGAAAAGAGTGCCGGTTTAAAAGGTTGAGTGACAGTGAGGCGGAGGGCATCGTGATCATTCATCAGGAGCTTGCCCTGATTCCGCTGCTCTCCATCGGAGAAAACATGTTCCTCGGAAATGAGATCAGGAACAGTCTCGGCTACATCGACTGGGATAAGACTTACAGTGAAGCTGAAAAGCATATGGCGCAGGTCGGTCTGCACGAATCCGCGCAGACACTGATCAAGGATATCGGTACAGGCAAGCAGCAGCTTGTGGAGATCGCGAAGGCGTTCTCGAAGAAGGTGAAGCTGCTCATCCTTGATGAGCCGACCTCATCCTTAAATGACGAAGACGCGAAAATGTTGTTAGACCTTCTGATGGAGTTCAAGAAGAACGGCCTGACATCCATTATCATTACACATAAATTGAATGAAATCATCTACTGCGCGGACCGTGTGACGATCCTGCGCGACGGCAGCACGATTGAGACGCTGACGAAGGGCGTAGACGACCTGAGCGAGGATCGCATCATCAAGGGCATGGTCGGACGTTCCATGGACGATCGTTATCCGGCGCGCGAGCACAAGGTCAGTGAGAAGGTCGCCCTGGAGGCGAAGGACTGGACCGTTCATCATCCGCTTTACCCGGAGAAGATCGTGGATGACCATATCTCTTTCAAGGTACATAAGGGTGAAGTGATCGGCTTCTCCGGACTGCAGGGCGCGGGGCGGACGGAGCTTGCGATGTCCGTGTTCGGCAAGAGCTACGGATCGAACATTTCCGGAAGCCTTTACTTAAATGGAAATCTGGTGAACCTGAAAAGTCCGCGTGCCGCGATTTCGCACGGACTCGCGTACGTGACGGAAGACCGGAAGACCAACGGCCTGATCCTGGACAAATCGATCCGATTCAACACGACGCTGGCCCGTCTCAGCAAGGTCTGTAAAAACGGGATCATCGATGTCGACAAGGAAGTGCATGAGGCGGAGCTGATTACGAAGGAGATGGGCACGAAGACGCCGAGCAATGAACAGCAGATCGGCAATCTTTCCGGCGGCAACCAGCAGAAGGCTCTGCTTGGCAAGTGGATGTTCGCGGAGCCGGAGATCCTGATCCTCGATGAGCCAACGCGCGGCATCGATGTGGGCGCGAAGTACGATATTTACTGCCTGATCAACGAGATGGTGGCGAATGGGAAGGCGGTCATTATGATCTCCTCCGAGATGCCCGAGCTGCTCGGCATGTGCGACCGCATCTACGTCATGAGCGAGGGCAAACTGGCCGGGGAACTCGACGCGAAGGAAGCGACACAGGAGAAGATCATGAGTCTGATCATGCAGAATGCCTGACGGCACGGATGGCGACTGACACAATGAGAAAGGAGAAACAATGAAATGAGTGGAAAGGTGAAAGATTTCCTTACAAAATATACGATGGTCCTGGCTCTTGTCATCGTATTTGCTCTGTTTAGTTTTTTGACAGACGGCAGATTGCTCTATGCGCAGAACATGTCCAACCTTCTCCTGCAGAACGGTTACGTGCTCGTGCTTGCCTGCGGTATGCTGCTGTGTATTCTGACAGGCGGTAACATCGACCTGTCTGTTGGTTCTGTCAACTGTCTGGTCGGCTGCGTTGCGGCTGTGCTGGTTGTCAATTACGGTTTTAACCCGATCCTGACAATTGTCCTTTGCCTGATCGTAGGTATTTTGGTCGGCGTCTGGCAGGGGTACTGGATTGGTTACATGCGTATCCCGCCTTTTATCACCACGCTGGCAGGCATGTTCATCTTCCGTGGTATCGGACGTGTGATCGTGGGCGGCAAGACGGTTGCCATGCAGAACAATTTGTTCCTGGATGCGTTTACCGCCTATGTGAATATTCCGGGGCTGGACGACAACGTAAAGTATTCTGCGATTATCGTCGGCGTGATCGCGGCGGTCTATGTGATCTTCAATACGGTAAACTCCAGAAGAAACAAGGCGAAGAAGGGCTACCGTCAGAACAGCGCGACAGCAGATTTTGGCAAGGCGTTCATCATCGCGGCGGTCATTCTCTGGTACTGCTATCAGCTGAGCCAGTACAAGGGCATCCCGGTCATGATGATCTGGGTGGTCGCGGTCTGCCTGATCTACAACTTCATCACATCCAAGACCGCGTTTGGACGATATTTCTATGCGGTGGGCGGTAACGAGAAGGCGACGAAGCTCTCCGGTATCGACACGAACAAGATTTACTTTGTCGCGTACACGAACATGGGACTTCTGGCCGGTCTGGCCGGTCTTCTGTGTCTGGCGCGTATCGGTTCCGTGAACGGCAACTCCGGTACCTCCTTCGAGATGGACGCGATCGGTTCCTGCTTCATCGGCGGAGCTTCCGCATACGGCGGAGTCGGTACCGTCGGCGGCGTAGTGATCGGCGCTCTGCTGCTCGGTGTCATCAACATGGGTATGTCCATCATGGGTATCGGCGATTCCTGGCAGTATATCGTCAAGGGCGGCGTGCTGCTGGTGGCCGTTGTGTTCGATGTGATCTCCAACCGCAAGTCGAACTGAGAAGGAACGGTATTCGGAAGTATCCGGGTGCAGGATTGCTGCGGAGCATGGGCAGTCCGAAAGGGAAACAAGAAAATATGGGGCGCTGCAAAATTGAGGTTTTGCGGCGCCTCTTTTTGTGATAGTGCGCCCGGCGGCGCACGTTTCTAACGGGTGAAAGTCCCGAATCCGCCCGGTAGTGGGAAGGATATAGCCGAA
>CANQEB010000144.1 GCA_947594085.1 uncultured Lachnospiraceae bacterium
TGGAGACGACCTACGTTTTGAAAAATAATAAGAGGCTGCGCTGCGGTTACACGACCGGCTCTTGCGCTGCGGCCGCGGCAAAGGCGGCGGCGCTGATGCTCTTTTCCGGCTGTGCGCAGCGTGAGGTTTCCCTGATGACTCCGAAGGGGATTCTGCTGCGGCTGGAGATTTTGAACGCAAAGCTGGAGGACGGCAGGGCCTCGTGCGCGGTGCGCAAGGACGGCGGAGACGACCCGGATGTCACGAACGGACTTTTGGTGTACGCGTCGGTGGAACGCTTAGCACAGCCGGGAATCTCTATCGATGGCGGCAAGGGAATCGGACGGGTGACGCGAAAAGGTCTGCAGCAACCGGTCGGCGCGGCGGCGATCAACGAGACGCCGCGGCGGATGATCCGCGAGGCGGTGACAGAGGTCTGCCGGGATTTTGATTATTGCGGAGGTCTTGAAGTCGTCATTTCCGTGCCGGGCGGCGAGGAGGCGGCCAGAAAGACTTTTAATCCGCGCCTCGGGATCGAGGGTGGGATCTCGATCCTTGGCACGAGCGGGATTGTCGTGCCGATGAGCGAGGAGGCGTTGCTGGCGAGCATTCGACTGGAGATGGAGATGCACAAGGCGAACGGGCGGGAGTACCTGATCCTCACGCCGGGCAATTACGGGGAAACATTCGCGGGAAACGAATTGAAGCTGGATCTGTCAAACGCCATGAAGTGCAGCAATTACGTGGGACAGACGCTGGATATGGCGGTCGAGCTTGGGATAAAGGGCATTCTGTTCGTGGCGCATATCGGGAAGTTTATCAAGGTGGCCGGCGGAATCATGAACACACATTCGCGCGAGGCGGACGCCCGGGCGGAGCTGATGGCGGCATTCGCGCTGCGCGCCGGGGCGGATCCGGAGACAGCGCGCCGCGTTCTTGAGACGGAGACGACCGACGAGGCGTTGGGGATTCTCAGGCAGGCCGGGCTTATGCGGCAGGCGATGGAGCTCGCTGCGTCCCGGGTGCGGTATTACCTGCAGCATCGAGTCGGAGAGGCCTTGCAGACGGAGGCAATCCTGTTCTCCACGGTGTATGGTTATCTGGCGCAGACGGAAGGAGCGGAAGGGCTTTTGCAGACGATTCGGGACGTCGCCTTGCAGCATGCATAGAGCTTGCCGGCACAGAAGGGTAGGCTGCGCGGCGCGGCAGTAAACATGAAAAAGAATTGAGAGGAAAATGCTATGGTACATTTTGTTGGCGCCGGCTCAGGCGCGCCGGATCTGATCACGCTGCGGGGAATGCGTTATCTGCAGGAGGCGGATGTGATCGTCTATGCCGGCTCACTGGTGAATCCGCAGCTTCTGGACTACAGAAAGCCGGACTGCGAGGTCTACAACAGCGCGAAGATGACGCTGGAGGAAGTGCTGGAAGTATTGAGGAAGGCTGAAGCGGCAGGCCGGACGTCCGTGCGTTTGCATACGGGAGATCCCTGTCTCTATGGGGCAATCCGCGAGCAGATGGATGTGCTGGACGAGGAGGGGATCGCCTACGACTACTGTCCGGGCGTCAGCTCGTTCTGCGGCGCGGCAGCGGCGCTAAACCTCGAATATACGCTGCCGGGCGTCTCGCAGAGTGTGATCATCACGCGCATGGCGGGCCGGACGCCGGTGCCGGAGCGGGAAGAGATTGCTTCGCTCGCCGCGCACCACGCGACGATGGTGATCTTCCTGAGCACCGGGATGCTGGAGGAGCTGTCGAAGCGTTTGCTTGCGGGCGGTTACGAGCCGGAGACGCCCGCGGCCATTGTGTACAAAGCGACCTGGGAGGACGAGAGATCGTATGTCTGCACGGTCGACTCTCTGGCGGAGACGGCGAAACGCAACCAGATCACGAAGACGGCGCTGATCATTGTCGGAGATGTGGTCAGCCATAGCAATTATCGCAGATCAGATTTGTACAATCCAGCGTTTACCACGGAATTTCGGCAGGGAAAAACTGCAGATCAGGCGTAGATTTATGCCGTCGCAGTGCTGGAAGGTTTATTCAAAAAAATGGAAGTTTGTTCCGAAAATAATGGAAAAGAGTTACAGAAAACGAGAATTGAGAAAATGAAAGTTGCAATCATTTGTTTTACCGTGCGGGGCGCGAAAACAGCGACACGGATTCGGGAAGCGCTGGAGAACAGGAATGCTTTGTCAGACAGGAAGAGCTCGGAGAACGGGGAATTTCAGAAGACAAAAGAGGCTTTAGAGGACAGAAAAACATCCGTCCGTGTATGGTGCGCAAAGTCGGATTTCATGCCGTCGCCCGCATCCGACAAGAATATAGGTCATGGGCCATCCCGGGAGCATAGTCCGGACGATGAAGTGGAATTAGGTCATGTGTCATCCCGGGAGCGTGGTTCGGGTGATGGGTTGGAGCCTCTGCAGGGGTCATTGCGCCAATGGACGGAGGATGCGTTTGCAGGGTACGATGCACTTGTATATGTCGGGGCGACGGGGATTGCCGTGCGCAGCATTGCTCCGTTTCTGAGAAGCAAGACGAGTGATCCGGCTGTGCTGTGCGTAGATGAGCTTGGAAAATTTGTGATACCACTGGTTTCCGGACACATCGGGGGCGCCAACGCTCTTGCGGCGCAGCTCGCGGATGAGCTCGGAGCTGTGGCGGTGATCACGACAGCGACAGATCTAAACGGGCGGTTCGCAGTGGATGTGTTCGCAAGGAAAAATCGCCTGTGGATTTCTGACATGAAGCTTGCAAAGCTGATTTCCGCAGATGTGCTGGATGGGCAGAGGATCGGTTTTGTCTCGGATTTTCCGGTAGCTGGAGAGGCGCCAAAGGAGCTGGAGGTGGAGGCACCGGAGCTACCGAAAGAGCCGGAGACGGCAGAGACGTTGGAGAACAATACTCCGGCGAGAGGCGTCCGCGAGTGCCGAAGAGGCATCTGCATCACTCTGGATGAGACAAAGCATCCTTATGAACAGACGCTAACGTTGATCCCGCGGATTGTGAGCATTGGCGTGGGCTGCAAGAAAGGAACAGATCCTTCAGCGATCGAGAGAAAGATTTATGCGGCTTTGCGTTCTTGCGGCGTGTCGATGCACAGTGTGGAGCGCCTTGCCAGTATCGATCTCAAGGCGCGAGAACCAGGGTTATGTGCGTTTGCCAGGAAATATGGGATCGAGTTTGTCACTTATACGGCACAGGAGCTTTTGGATGCGCCTGGCGAATTTTCTGAGTCTTTGTTTGTGGAATCCGTCACGGGCGTCTCAAACGTCTGCGAGCGCAGCGCGGTGCTCGCGAGCGGAAGCGGAAAGCCGACGAAACATTCTGATATGCGGACAGGAGAATGCAGCGCGGTGCTTGCGAGCGGAGGAAAACTGATACAGAGAAAAATAGCGGAGGACGGCGTGACGGTCGCTCTTGCCGTCAGAGATTGGGGTGCGAAATTTGAGTAAGATTTATGTGGTAGGTATCGGTCCGGGCGCGTACGAACAGATGACAATCCAAGCGGCAGAGTGCCTAAAGGAATGTGATGTGATCGTAGGCTATACGGTGTATGTCGATCTGGTGAAAGAGCACTTTCCCGAAAAGGAATTTTTGACGACACCGATGCGAAAGGAACGGGAGCGCTGCGTGCTTGCCTTCGAGGAGGCGGCGAGGGGCAAGACCGTGGCGATGATTTGCAGCGGCGACGCCGGCGTCTATGGGATGTCTGGATTGATGTTGGAGGTAGGAAGAGATTATCCTTCGATCACAGTCGATATGATTCCTGGGGTGACAGCAGCTCTGAGCGGAGCCGCACTGCTGGGGGCTCCGCTGATCCATGACTTCTGCGTCATCAGTCTGAGTGATCTGCTGACGCCATGGGAAAAGATTGAGCGCCGGTTGCTTGCCGCGGCGGAGACAGATTTTGCGATTTGTCTGTACAATCCGTCCAGCAGGAAACGGAAGGACTATCTGCAAAGAGCCTGTGATCTTCTGCTGAGATACCGTGCTCCGGAGACGATCTGTGGGATCGTGGCGAACATCGGCCGTGCGGGGGAGAATGTGCAGGTTCTTTCTCTGAAAGATCTGAGAGACACACAAGTTGATATGTTTACGACAGTTTTTGTCGGCAACTCACAGACGGTCGAGATCAACGGTCGCATGGTGACGCCGAGAGGATACCGGAGCGGGGACAAGGAGAAAAAGATGCCGGAAGGGAGCCGGGATGAGTAAATTATTGTTGTTTGCGGGAACGACGGAGGGACGCGAGCTGGCGGAGTTTCTGGAGAGAAATGGGATTGCCTGTGAGATCTGTGTGGCGACTGAGTACGGAGGGCAACTGTTGGACGGAGCGTCTTCGATACACAGAATCCATGCAGGAAGGCTGACCGAGGAAGAGATGATCCGTCTGATGAGGGAGAGCGGAATCACGCATGTCGTGGACGCGACGCATCCCTACGCGGCGGCCGTTACACAGAATATCCGCGCTGCCTGCGCGACGGTGGGCTGTCACTATCTGCGGCTTCTGCGGGAGGAGAGTGCAGACGTCGCGCGGCCTGCGGATCTGCAACCGGGCAGGATGGACGGTGACGTTCGCGAAGACGGCAAAGAAAGCAGTATGCAGGACGACAAAGGAAGCAGTGTGTGGGACGAAAAAGGAAGTAGTGTGTGGGACGACAAAGAAAGCGGCATGCAGGAATCCGCCTGCGTGTTTGTCGATTCTGTGCAGGAGGCGGTAGAATTTCTTTCCCATACGGAGGGGAACATTCTGGCGGCCACCGGAAGCAAGGAGCTTGAGAAATATACGCAGCTTCCGAACTACCGGGAGCGAGTGTTTGCGCGTGTGCTCTCGACAATCGAGGCGGTATCGTCTGCCGCGGCGCTCGGATTTCAGGGAAGGAATCTGATCTGCATGCAGGGGCCGTTTGATGAGGAGCTGAACTGCGCGCTTCTAAGACAGGTGAACGCCCGATATCTAGTGACGAAGGAATCCGGTAAGACCGGGGGATTTCCAGAGAAAGCGCGCGCGGCAAAAAAAGCCGGAGCGCGGCTGGTGGTCGTGGGACGTCCACGGGAGGAAAGCGGATACTCTGCCTCTGAGATCAGGAGAATCATTTGCCGGGAATGGCAGATTGCACCGAGACAGAACGTGTCTTTGATCGGGATCGGCATGGGAGATCCGGGAAATATGACGCTGGAGGCGAGGAGAGCTTGTGAGGAGGCCGATGTGCTGATCGGAGCGCCGCGCATGCTGGAAGCCGTGTCGGATCTGACGGCGCCGAAAATTCCGGCGTATCTGCCGGAGGAGATACGGACTTATCTGGAAATGCATCCGGAGTATGAGCGGGCGGCGATTCTGCTTTCCGGGGACGTCGGGTTCTACAGCGGAGCGAGGAAGCTGCTGGATTGTCTTGGGGAATATTCGGTGCAGGTTTACTGCGGGATTTCCTCGGTCGCCTATCTGTGCGCGAAGCTGCGCTGTTCATGGGAGGGTGTTTTCCTGACGAGCATTCACGGGCGGTCGCAGAATTTGATCGGGGCGGTGCGCACGCACGAAAAAGTATTCGCGCTGGTCGGAAAGCAGGAGAGCTTTCGGGAGCTGTGCCGCGGTTTGCAGGACTATGTGTGCGGGCATGTGCGGTTATACGTCGGCTGCAGGTTGTCCTACGCGGACGAGCGCATTCTGTCGGGGAGTCCGGAGGAGCTTATACAGGAAGAGCCGGGAGACCTTAGCGCAGTGCTGATTGAGAATCCGAAGCCGGAGAGCGTGGTGACGCACGGGATTGAGGACGATGCGTTCCTGCGCGCTCAGGTACCGATGACGAAGAGCGAGATTCGGAGTATTTCGCTCTCCAAGCTTCAACTTGCGAAGGATAGTATTGTGTATGATGTGGGGGCCGGCACGGGCTCGGTATCCGTGGAGGCGGCGCTGCAGGCTTGGGCCGGCAAGGTCTATGCCGTGGAAAAGAAACCGGAAGCGGCGGAGCTGATCCGTCAGAACAGGCGCAGATTCGGCGCGGCCAATCTTGAGGTGATTGAGGGGATTGCTCCGCAGGCGTTTGACGGACTGCCTGCGCCGACGCATGCGTTTATCGGCGGCTCTTCGGGAAATCTGAGGGAGATCCTTGAGATCCTGCTGGAAAAGAATCCCTGCGTGCGCGTGGTGATCAATGCAATCACGCTAGAGACGGTCGCGGAGGCGCTGCGATGTCTGCGGGAGTTTCCTGTGTGGCAGGAGGACATTGTCGCCGTGAGCGTTGGAAAGGCAAAGAAGGCCGGAGAGCTGCATATGATGATGGGACAGAATCCGGTGTATATCATCTCCTTTGCCGGGAGCGGGGAGGCTGTGGAGGGCAAGGCGGAGTTCGAAGAAGCACAGAAGACAAACGCGAAGGAGCAAAAGAGATGACAGACGGGAAATGTGCGGCAAACCAAGAGAAGACGGTGAATTGCTGTCCG
>CANQEB010000145.1 GCA_947594085.1 uncultured Lachnospiraceae bacterium
CTATTCTTTTTCTTCAGGTGATTAATCAGGACATCCACGTCTACGCTGCCGATATGACCTGCTCCGGGAAACATCAAATCCGGCACCCATCCACCGACAATCCGGATATCATCCCGGTATTCATCAAACAGATTAATCAATTCTATCAATACACGATGCGCTGCCTCTTTCTGTCCTTCACTGTAATCTAAACTGCTTTTCAAGGCATCATCCCGAATCATTTTCGTATCTCCTTTGCAAATACGGCTTCCGCCATCTCTTCTCCGCGTCCTTTTATCTGCATACAGTCAAGGTATACCTGAACAGGTGAAGCAACATAACTTCCCCTTATTTCTCTACTGTCCACAAATACATCTTCTCCCGGTGAGAGATATAAGACCACATTTGCCCCTGAGTCGACTTCTTTGCAGCCTGTCATTTTCAAAAAGGCCGACACATCCTGACGTTGTATCCAAATATGCACTTTTGAATATCTTACAACCGGTGCATACCGAACCCCTCCGGAGAATCCCGTCATGCAAAGCCGGATGCCTTCCTGATACGCCTGAAAGCATTTATCTTCAAATACAGGAATGGGCTCAAGCGTATAGCAGCTGATCATGCTGTCTACAGAATACTTCTTACTCCATTCTTCCAATAACGATTCCGGATCTGTAAGCCTCAGGCCATTGGAATCCATAATCGCCCAGTTCTGTTCGCAAAGAAATGTCTTTATGTGAGACGCCATCCCTATGCTACAGCCAACTTTCTCCGATAACTTCTTTATCTTCCAGACTTTTGACACATCACTCAATAATTCTCTCAGAATTCTGGATGTAATCTGTGCCGATGGATTAAAAACAGATTTTGGCCTGTATTCAGCAGGGTATTTGTTGGGATTCCCCTGATTTGAAATATAGAGAGTATGATAACTAATCAGACAATTTCCCGAATAGTCACAATACCCCATGTCGGAATCCTTGCAAAGTTTAGCGGACGCCTCGCTGATGTACGGCGCCATAATGATTGTATAATCCATTTCTTTACCACAGCGAACGGTAATTTCAGCAACAGTTTTCGGCACGGCTCTGTCCAGAAGATGCGCAACTATCGATATTATTTCCCCATTATACAGGGAAATTTCCCCTTTCAATTCATGGGACGTCACATCTGATATTCTGAAATCCCGTATTCCCGGCACTTTACCAAATAAATCACTAAGAACTGCGCTCGCCTCGGGAAGTAATTGTTTCACTGGAATTCCTCCTTTCAGTAAATTACTGAAACCAAGTATATTATTGAAACCTCAAGCTGTCAAGCGATTTCATAAAATATTCAGGTTTCAGTAAAGCACTGAAAATAGTGTTTCCATTGAAATAAATGTAATTCAAAAATCACACCGTTAAATGATGGCAGTAGTCTGTTTTATGAACATGTTAGGTGAAGCACACGAGACATGTAGAAAGAAATGGCAAACGCTTTCACTCAAAAAAATCGATTTTTTACAAAACAAGGTTAAAGCCTATTGATATAACCAAGAATAAAAACCTGAAAAATAACTCTCATTTATCCAACAGGCTTTAAGATATTTGGCAAGCTTCACCAATCTCCTCTCCCGCCCTCACCGGGATCTCCCCACCCTCATTTCTACGGGTGTAAAGCTCTTTCCGGACAGTAACAGCGTCCTTTTCCAGCAATAGCATGATCGTGGAACCGCCGAACTCAAAGTATCCCTTCTCCTCGCGCGCATGGACATGGTTCGTCTCCATGGTCAGACGCTCGTTGCAGATCTTCCCGACGAGCAGCGCCCCGATCTCCATCTGCACCATCAGCCCGAAGCTCTTTGTCCGCATCAGCTGGTATTCTCTGCTGTTCTGCGCGAACACGGGAATCTCGCGCAGCGCAATCGGCCGGACGCAGTGCAGCTTCCCGGCGATCCTCCGGTGGCGCAGAACTGTCCCATCCGCCGCGTAGCAGTAGCGATGATAGTTTGCGGGTGTCAGTCGAAAGACAAGCGCCAGACCGTCCCGAAAGCGTGCAGCGAGCGCCTTATCTCTCAGCAGGTCTTCCAGAGAAAACCTTGTGTGTTTGATATCAAATATGGTATTCCCATGAATTGGAATCGGCGTCAGGAAGCCGTCGCAGGGGCTGAAAATGTTCAGATCTCCCGTTTCGGACACGACACCCGCGAACGCGTTTCGCCTCCTTCTCGTAAAGAACGCGTTGAACGATGAGAATCCACCCTTAGGCACTTCGACACCTGTCATATCAATCCCATGCTTCCGGATATAATATGGCACAATCCACGCGGATGCGCGCGACGAAAGAAACCGTCCCGCAGCCTTTGACACCTTCGGCTGTATCAAAAACCGAAGGGCAAGCCTCCCCGGGGCGGTCCCATATAGAAATCTGAGTGAAATTGACTCTTTCATACTGTATCCCATTTATACCGCATCCCATCCCATAAAGAACAACAGTGCAATCGCCTCAAGCGCGCCGAGAATGACCAGCCCGATCTTTCCGACGATGCCCGGTTTTTTGATCTCGATCGGGGACAAGTAGCCAATCCCCATCGCAAACAACAGGAGCGGAAAATAGATGACCCGCTTGCAGATGTGATGATCATACAGAATATAGACGATCGGAAGCAACACCGCAATCGTCGTCACCGGGATGCCGAGATAGCTTTTTCGCTTCCCCTCGCTCTTCTTCTGCCGCTCCGCCTCCAGGACGTTAAAGTACGCAAGGCGGATCAGCGCGCACAGGACAAATGCCGAGGCCACCACAGCTGCCAGCCTGCTCTTCCCGCAGATCATATAGACGAAGATGCCGGGGAGCACACCGAAGCTGATCAGGTCACTCAGTGAGTCGATCTGGATCCCGAAAGCCTTCTCCTGCTCGGTTCTCTCCTTCGTGGACGCCACCGCCCCGTCAAACATATCGCAGACGCCGGAAAACATCAGACAAAGAATCGCCTCCCAATACTTCTGCCCGAGCACACACAGAATTCCGTAGAACGCGAAAAGCATGCCGCAATATGTAAGTATCACCGTGTAATCGTAGTATCCCAATAATTTCCTCTTCATGACATGCCCCCTCTATTTAATCAAGCCAAACACAATGCTGTAAGCCAAAATGCACCACGGTTTCCCGAGAATGATGATCCAGATAAACTTTTTGGCGTTCATCTTGATCAGCCCGGAAAAATAACACAGAAAATCGTCCGGAAACAACGGCAGCAGCGTCGCGATAAAGAGAAACAAACCATAGGACTTGCTCTTCTTGATTCGCCTGCTCCACTTCTCGTACATTTCCTCCGAAAACATCGTAAGCACAAGGTCGATCCCATATTTTTTCCCTAGAAAATAGGCGATGATCGATCCCGCACTGATCCCGATATAATTGCACCAAAACCCGGTCATCGTGCCGAACATGATCGCTCCGGCTGCGCAGCCAAAGTAGCCAGGGATTACCGGCACCACAACCTGAAACGCCTGAAATACCGTGAGAAACAGCGGCGCCGCCACACCGAAACGCTCCATGTACAGCTGAAGAGACTCAACTGAGTTGAATTTGTGTCCCAGCAGAAGCTTTGCAAGCAGAACCAGAAGGATTACAAAACCTGCAATGACCAGAACCCGCAATTTCTTATTCAAGCAGATCTTCACCCCTTCCCGTCACCTGCACAGCCTCAACATGATGTTCCTGTAACGCCTTGAAAATCCGCTTCTGTCCACAAGTCGGTAGATCCCCTCCGCGAGCGCCACACCTGCGATCACATCCACGATCACGTGCTGTTTCGTCGTGAGCGTCGATACACAAATCGCGAGCGCAATGACAAGAGAAACCACACGATACCATTTCGGCACACGCTCATTGCTTCGCACCGCGATGAAGCCGAACCAGCTGGTCAGGCAATGAATGGAAGGAAAGAGATTGTCTGCCGCGTCGATCTCATAGAGAAATCGCATCAGCGAATCCCAGACAGAACTACCAGTGATCTCCGGCCGCGTGTTCGTCGTCGGAAAGATCAGGAAGCAAAACAGACAGATCAATTTCGCGGCAAAATCCGCGCTGATAAATTGAAACGCCCTCTCCCGGTACTGCCGGACTCCTATGATGTAATTCACAATCCAGAACAGATAGCTGCCAAAATAGATGGCGACCGTCCACGGCACAAGTGGAATCTGTGCATCCAGCGCGCAGGAGATATCATAGTGAACTCGCCCCGTCGTCAGCAGCCGCGTGCCAAAGTAGGTCACTGTATTGCAAGCGACCGCCAAAAAAAGCGGCAGGTACATTTCGTTCGGTATGATTTCCCTGAGCTTCCGCATAGATCCCCGTTGCCGTTCCCTTCCAAATGTCAACAGCTTAAGCTTTTCATGCCTTTTTCGACGATTCGTCTGCCGACGTAGACTGACTCCCGGAACAGCAATTGTCCTTTCTCTCACACATTTTCTTCACAATTATAACGGATAGTTCTTACCTCCCCTTTAAAATAATCTTAATTTTCCTTTACAAATATATCGAAATCAAACAAAATGCCCCATAAGATACTTTATCTGATCCCATGGGACATTTGCATCAAGACTATTTTCCCAAAAGTATGTAGCAAATAATTCTATGAAACTATGTTTCAATCTTTCTCGAAATACGCCGCGACCGTCTTCAGATAATCCGTGATCGGCAGATGCTGTGGACAGACGCCTTCACACTGGCGACACTCGATGCAGTCGCTCGCCTTCCCCGTATTCTTCGTCATGTTGTCGTAGTACTCGCCCTGCGGGGTCCAACCCTTCGTCTCGACCTCCTGCTTGTCCGCGTTGTAGAGTGAGAAGCATTTCGGAATTGGAATCTGCTGCGGGCAGCCCGGCATGCAGTACTCACAGCCGGTGCATGGGATCGCGATGCTGCCGTTGATGATCTCGACCGCCTTCTTAATCAGCGCCTTCTCCTCGTCGTTCACGGGCACAAAATCCGTCATAAACGCAATGTTGTCCAGCACCTGCTCCACCGTGCTCATTCCGCTCAAGACTTTGAACACACCGTCCAAGCTCGCGACATAGCGAATCGCCCAAGACGAAATCGAGGCCTTCGGATTGTAGTCCTTGAACAGGCGCTCCGCCTCCTCCGGAATCTTTGCGAGCGTGCCGCCCTTCACCGGCTCCATGACGATCACCGGCTTGTTATGCTTCACCGCCGTCTCGTAGCACTTCCGCGACTGGATCGCGTTGCTGTCCCAGTCCAGATAATTGATCTGCAGTTGCACGTACTCAAATTCAGGATGCTCCGTCAACACCTGATCCAAAAGCTCCGGCGTATCGTGGAAGGAAAAACCGATGTGCTTCACAAGCCCCTGCTCCTTCTTCTCCTGCAGCCAGCGGAAGCAATCAAGCTTCTCGAAGGTCTCCAGACTGTGCGAATTCACGTCGTGCAGCCAGTAATAATCGAAAAACGTGACGCCCGTCTTCTCCATCTGCGTCCGGAAAATCTTGTCCCGGTCCTCCTTCGTATTGATAAACCCGGCATGTAGCTTGGTCGTGAGCGTGAAGCTGTCCCTCGGATAGCGGTCGACCAACGCCTCCTTCGCCGCGTTCTCGCTCTTGAAGCCGCAGTACATCCAGGCGGTATCAAAATAAGTGAAGCCCTTCTCAATGAAGACGTCCACCATCTTCTTCACCTGCTCGATGTCGATCTTCGACGGATCGTTCGGGTCGAGCGACGGAAGCCGCATCAGGCCGAAGCCAAGTTTCTTTGTCCATGTCTCTGCCATACTGTTCTCCCCTCTCTTTTTTGCATTTACATAATGGTAAAATAACCTTTTCCTGTACTTCTCTGTGTTTCTCTTTGTCCCGTGCCTTTATTTCCGTTAAAAATATTATAACGTCAAATATTTCCTGTGGCAACCCAAAAACTTGTCTCCTCCGCAAACCAGCGTGCTATTTCCATCGGCAGTAACATAGCATTTCTGCTAACATGTCATTTCTCCCCGGCAGCTTCAGAGCTTCCGTATCCGCACTTCTTTCAGAAGCCTGCAGAAATCTTCGCAAAGGCACATCTGCGTTCCAGGCCGCATCAGAGAAGCACCCGCCGCAGCGACCGCGAAGCGGAGCACAGTCTCCGCATCCGGTTCATGCCTCTCCTGCATAAATCCCGGAGCTTGTCCTTCCTCATTCGTGTTTCCGCTTCTCCCTGCATCTGCCTCCTGCTGCGCCGATAGCTCTGGTGCTATCCCTGAGACAACCGCCTTTCCCGTCAGCGCCGCGCACATCCCCGCCACGAGCGAATCCCCCGCGCCTTGTATTCCCTGCACCTCAACGTCCGGCGCGCCCGCCAGAAAAACGCCCTCTTTACAGGCCAGCATCGCGCCCTTCTCGCCCATCGAGACGCAGACATATTCCACGCCCTGCGCGACGATCTCCTGCACAATCTTTTCCATAC
>CANQEB010000146.1 GCA_947594085.1 uncultured Lachnospiraceae bacterium
TACCGTCAGGTCCAGCTCGTGAATCGTGTCCTTCTCTGCCCCCGGATAGCGGAAGGATACGTTTTCCAGTCTCAGCTCGTAGCCATCCGCGGCGGGAACCGCCTCCCCCTCCTCGAATTTGAAGGGCTCCGGATATTCCAGATATTCCCGGACACAGGAAATGTCCAGGCTCTGCTTGTGTAGCTTCGCCGCCTGCTGCAGGATTCCCATGATCCACTCGGTAAATCCCGTGATCGCCGTAAAGTACAGCAGAAATTCCGGTACGCTTAAGCCCTCCTCAAGCGCCATATGGATCAGGTAGACATAGGCGATCCCGTTGCGGGCCGCCGTCAGCACGGCCTCCGTAAGATCCGCCAGCAGCCGTATGCGCTCCACCTTCAACCGGAAGTCCAAATAGATATCATGGACATTCTTAAGCAGCTCGTTCAGCCAGCCTTGCAGGCCGAAAATACGGATATCCTTCGCCAGCTCCACCGATTCCGCCTTGCCCCGGATATAGCGTTTTTTCGCATAATAGGCGTCCTCCGCCTCCCTGTGGGTAAACATCCAGTTATTGCTGTAGCGAGACGCCAGAAAAGCGATCACGCAGGTGACGGCGACCACGGCGAGCAGCACCCCGTCCAGGTGAGACAGGATGGTCAGGTAGACCAGAAAGCCGCCGATGTTCTGGAGCAACAGGGTGATCGTCTCCCAGATCAGCTCCGTCGCTTCCCGGTTGCCCTCACAGGCCATATACGCCTTTTCACGAAGCTTGATGAAGTCTGCGTCCAGCGTGTTGGGAAAGGATGTCGTGTTGCTCTTGAAGCTGACCATGCCGATGATCACGCTACGCACATCCACCCGAGGGAACATGGTATTCGTCCTGATATAATCCTTCACACTCAATATCAGAAACAAAGCGATCGTAAAAAACAAAATCGTTCCCAGCAGAGCGCTGATCGCGGCATGACTTTCCACGCGGCGCAGGATTTCCGGCGCGATGTAGAGCTGCGCCAGATTATAGAGGACCTCCAGCGCCGCGGTCAGCACGCAAAATAGCAGCACCCGTTTTCTCGTATTCCAGGCGATCCTCACCATCCACCCCACGTTTCGGGCGACGCCGTATTTCGGCTTTTTCTTCTCTTCCATTTGTCTCACCTCGCCATCTTTGCACGGCTCTTTGCTTTCGTGAAGATCTTATCATGAAAATTCGTCCCCGGAGCATTCCGGGGACGAATCGTCGTTTTCGGGTGATGAATTGCAGCCGCCCGCTTTCGATATCAGCAAACTGGCAGCCTCAAAGGACAGGGAGCCGCATTGCAACTATGATAAGAAGGAATCACATATCCCTACGCCTGCGGGAGCAGGATTTCGGTCGTGAACGCCCCGTCCTCGCTGTTACGGCTGATGTATCCGTCCAGGCGCTCCACGATCGCGTCAATGCGGACAAGGCCGAAGCCGTGCCCCTCTCCCTTGGTGCTGCGGAAACGTTTGCCTTCCTTTTTCAGCTTCTTTCCCGCAGTAAAATTAGTAAAGGAAATGTAGAGCTGCGTGTTCCGCATATCCATGTAGACGCGGATCCTGCGCTCTCCCTCCGGCAGCTCCACGCTCGCCTCGATCGCGTTGTCAAAAAGGTTGCCGATAATGCAGCACAGATCGATCTCCGAGGATTTCAGTCGGACGGGAATGTGCGCATCCGCCACGACCTCGATCCCCTTCGCCTTCGCGAGCGAGATCTTGGAGTTTAAGATGGCGTCAGTCATGGGATTGCCGGTCTTCACGACCGTGTCGACCGTCGTCAGATCCTCGTCGAGGAGATCCAGATAATGCCGGATGGCGTCCCAGTCCTCCGCGGCCGCATAAGCCTTCATCGTCTGGATATGGTTGCGGTAGTCATGCCGCCAGCCCCGGATCTGCCGGTACATATTGTCGACCTCCCGGTAATGCGTCTCGATCAGCTCATGCTGATAGGACGCGATCCTCTCATCTATTTTCTTTGAAAGCAGTCCCATTCGCTTCACCTCATGTTGATGATCGCCCGGTTGATCCCGTCATATGCTCCTCTGGGGAGCGGGACGGCAGCTCCGTCACTCAGTCTGACCTCCGTCCGTGTCACGCGGCTGATCTGCGCTAAATTGACAATCGCGGAACGCCCCACCCGGTAAAACCGTTCGTCGAGCTGCTCTTCGAGCCTGCCAAGCGTCATTTTTACGGTATAGTCGGACACAGCGTGTATCGTGACATAATTGCCCGACACCTCCGCGTACCGGATTTGATAGATCGGCACGCGCACCATCTCGCCGCCAAGTTCAAGGTTCAGGATCTTTTCATTCCCGGCAAGCTTCTTCGCCGCCCGGTCGAGCACGGAGCAGAGCTTCTCCTCCCGGACCGGCTTCATCAGGTAATGAAGAGCCGCCACCTCATATCCCTCGGAAATATAGTCGGAATATCCGGTGATAAATACAATCTGAACGCTGTCGTTCTCCTGCCGCAACTTCTTCGCCATCGTCACACCGTCCATCTCTCCCATTTCAATATCAAGAAGCAGAATATCATAGTCCTTTTTCTCGGCGTAATGAAACAGAAAACTCTCGGCAGAGGCAAAGGTGGCGATCTGCGCCGTGTTCCCCGCGCGCACAGCCCAATCGGCCGCCAAAGCGGCAATGTATTCTCGATCCGCATCCGAGTCGTCGCAAATTGCTATCTTATAATTCATTTCTCCACCGTCCATCCGAATCTACCCGCCTGTTCCATACCGGCGTTAACACCCGAACAGCTCCGCTGTCTTCCTCATCCTCTCCGCTATGGAAACCCCGAACGGACACCGGGACTCGCACTCCTGACAGCCGATGCACTCCGAAGCCTTGTGCTCCAGCAGCATGTAATGGGACCGGATCGTCGCAGGCACCTCCGGCTGCATTGCCGCGAGATCATAATATTTATTGATCATGGCAATATCCAGCTCCGCCGCACATGGTTTACAGTGCCCGCAATAGGTACACTGTCCGCTGTAAGAATGGAACGGCGCGTGCGCAAGCACAGATGCGTAATCCTTTTCCTCCTCCGAAGCGTTCTCATAGTGCACGGCCTGATCGACCTGCTCCTTGGTATCGTATCCGCACAGAACCGAGGATACGCCGGGGCGCGTGAGCGCGTAATGGATACACTGCAGAGGCGTAAGACATACCCCGAACGGCGAGCGCTTTTCGTCGAACAATCTGCCTCCGGCAAAGCTCTTCATCACCGTGATTCCGACATTCTGCTCTTCACACAGCTGATACAATTCCGCCCTCTCTTTATTGATTCCAGAAAGCCCTTTGTCATACTGATATCCTTCGGTAAGCAGCTCGTCCAAATCCTCCCCTGCTGGCAGCATGTCAAACGCCGGATTGATGCTGAAAAGGAGCATCTCGATCAGACCCGAGCGCACCGCCAGCTTCGCGGTCTCCGGATTGTGGGAGCTCATCCCGATATGGCGGATCGTGCCCTTTGCCTTCAGCTCCTTTACATACTCCATAAACTCGGAATCCTGCAGCGCATTCCAGTCCTCCACCGTATCCACGTAATGGATCATTCCCAGATCGATGTAGTCCGTCCCGAGCCGCGCGAGCAGGTCCTCGAACGCCGGCCGCACATACTTCATCTCTCTGGTGCGCACGTACTGGCCATCCTGCCAGGTAGATCCCAGGTGTCCCTGTATGTACCAATTTTCCCGGTTCCCGGCAATCGCCTGCCCGATGATATTCCGGGACTTTGGGTCGGGCATCCAGCAGTCGATGATATTGATCCCCTGTTCGGATGCGTACCGCATCAGCTCTACGGACTCCTCCTCCGGGTGGCGCTCCAGCCATTCGCCTCCAAACCCGATCTCACTCACCATTAATCCGGTCTTGCCAAGCAGTCTCTTTTTCATCTTCCTTCCTCCTTCATCGCAGTCGTCCCTGCGTATTTATATTATAACTGAATAATTTTCCTACTTCATAAGGTATACTTCTTTGCACTTTCTGTCAACGAAAAACCTTACAGCAACTGTAAGTGGTATTCTTTGCCCTCCTCTGATAGAATGGTGACAGAAAGGAAGGAGAAACTTTTATGGATACGAAAAAGGAACTTTTACAGGTGGAAAGCCTCACAAAAACCTACGGAAAAGGCGCGAATCAGACGGAGGCCCTAAAAGGCATTTCCTTCCGTGTGCTGGAGGGAGAATTTTTAGGGATCATGGGCGCCAGCGGATCCGGCAAAACCACTTTGCTGAACTGCATTGCCACCATGCTGAAACCCACATCGGGGAAGATCATCCTCCGTGGGCAGGATATCTCCGGCTTCCGGGGCGGAAAGCTGGCGGATTACCGGGGCAGGGAAATCGGATATTTATTTCAGGAATTTGAACTTCTGGACAACCTGACGGCGAGGGAAAACATCACGCTCCCGCTGGCCCTGCACGGCGTCACGGCCAGGCAGGCGGAGCAGGAAATCCAGGCGATCGCCTCCCTGCTGGACATCGTTCCGGTTCTGGATAAATTCCCGTCCCAGATGTCCGGCGGCCAGAAGCAGCGGGTGGCGGCGGCAAGGGCGCTGATCTCCGATCCCGATATCCTGCTCGCCGACGAGCCGACGGGCGCGCTGGACAGCAAAAACTCCAAAATACTGCTTGACCGGCTGGCGGCGGTAAACAGCGTGCGGAACAAGACAATCATGATGGTGACCCACGACGCGAACGCCGCGAGCTACTGCTCCCGGATACTCTTTATCCAGGACGGTCAGCTGTTCCATGAGCTGCGCAGAAACGTGGAAAGCGAGTCGACGACGGATTTTTTCGAACGCATCGTGACCGTCATGGCACAGTTGGGAGGAGGCAGCGCAAATGTTCTTTAAGCAGATTCGGCGCAACGCCGCCGGGAACCGAAAGGGGAACGGCCTGTTCTTTGGCTCCCTCGTCGTCGCCATTGTCGCCTGTTACACGCTTCTGTCCCTCGGGGAACAGGACGTCATGCAGTTCCTCGCCACGATAGAGAGCGATGCCGTCGGCAAACTGATGCTGCTGCTCCCCGTCGTGTACGCGGTCTCCCTGTTTTTTGTCTTTTTCCTCGTCTATTTCGCCTGCCGCTACCAGACCGACAGCCGCAGACGGGAGCTGGGAATGTACCTGATGCTGGGGATGAAGCGGAGCCGCCTGTTCGGGATGCTTTTCGGTGAAACACTGTGGAACAGCATGATCTCCCTGATCGTCGGACTTCCTGTGGCGCTGTTCCTGACCGAAGGGATCAGCCTCGCCACGGCAAAGATCGTGGGACTCGGAATCATCGGGCATCGCTTTTCGTTCTCTCCGGCCGCCGTTTTGTGGACGGTGTGCGGCTTCGTCCTCGTGCAGCTTTTCTCCATGCTGATTATCTGCGTCAGCCTCGGCAGGACTGAGCCGGCGGATTTCTTCCGCTCCGGAGACACCGAAAAGCAGATTGTCTCCTCCGCCGGAAGGAGCAGGGTATTTCTGTGCGCGGGGCTTGTCCTTCTGTTTTCCGCTTATTATCTCGGCATATTCCGGCTGCGGTCGCTGGAGCTTGCGGTCATGCTTGCCACCGTCCTTTTCGGGATTTTGGGCACCTTCCTTCTGTACCGTGGCCTGGGCGGTTTCCTGGGGCTGCGCATCCGCAGGAAATCCCCCGACGCGGTCGGCCTTCAAACCTTTACAGCCAGACAGGTGCAGGAAAATGTCCTGTCGCAGCACAAGGCGCTGGCCGTATCTTCTTTGCTTCTGATGACGGCGCTGGCCTGTATCTCCTTCGGCATCGCTATGGGGATGATACGCACCGTCAGCAGCCGCAGCGTGGATTTCTCGCTCTTTGGGGAGGAAGCGCAGATTGACGCTGTCCTCTCTCAGGACAAGATCCGTGAGATGGTGGGGGACAGTTATCCGCTGTATCTTTCCCATGTGAAGGACGGATATTACAGAAATCAGGAAAATGCCTTTGACACCGGCGAGCTGGTGGACGCCCTCGCGGGCATTGACGGCTCCGGCAACATCATAGAAAACCTGCATCTCGAGTATGTGATCTCTCTGAGCTCCTACAACCGTATTCTGGAAAACGCCGGAAAAGCGCCGATCGACCTGTCCGGCGGGAAAGTCGCCATGTATTCCTCGCTGGCAAGGGAAGGGGATTTCGGAACGATCATCCAGGAAGCCCTGGAGAAAAATATATCGATCGACATCGATGGGACGGATTACCCTGTCCTCCCCACACTCTATTACGACAACATCGTCGCGGATCGGGCCATCACCCTTTATCTGGGGTTGATCGTTCCGGATGAGCTGTACGCGCGGCTCGCCGGTGAGCAAGGGGCGTACTGCCGGAATGTGCGGATCCGCGACGAGGAGGTGGAGAATTCCGGGCTGATGCAGGCTGTCCGGAAAATGGACGCGCTG
>CANQEB010000147.1 GCA_947594085.1 uncultured Lachnospiraceae bacterium
GATGCCTCCACTCCCTTCAAGTCTGTCAAACAATTCCTGATGAGTGGACGGATAGCGGCGGTCTACCCCGCACCCCAGAACTGCATAGCTGGTTCCATGATGTTCCAATGCGGCCCACTGTGCCGCCCCGTCGATCCCATATGCGGCCCCGCTGATCACCTGCCCACCGGCACGGGCAACCCGCTGCGCAAGCTGTTCTGCCATCTCTTTTCCCGTGCGGGTACACATCCGTGCGCCGACGATCGCAACGCTCTTCTTCTCCTCTTCCGGAAGTCTGCCTCGGTAAAACAGCCCGTACGGTTTTCCCGCAATGTTCTGCAGACGCTTTGGATATTTAGTATGTTCATGGCTGATAAATTGTATTCCTTGTTCCCTGTGCGTATGCACCGTTTTTCCCGGCGACGACTCCCGGCGAAACTCCTGCACACGAAAAACCCATCTGTAACCTTTTTCGCCCAGATATACAAGCTCTGAATCCGATGCTTCCCAGATCGCTTTTGGCGTCTTAAAACAGCGCAGAAGAATCTCCTTCTGCGCCTGAGACAGCTCCGGTATGCTGCACAGCCATTCCCAGTATTCTTCCATCTGATATGCCCCTTTCTTTTCTATTTTTCCCGCTTTGAGTCCTAAGAACTCAGATTCTCGGCCGGGCGATAGAGCACCGCCTCGTCCAAGTGCGGTTGCTCTATCCGCTCACTCCCCTCAAGATCTGCAATTGTCCTCGCCACCTTGAGCAAACGATGGTATGTCCTCGCAGTCAAATGCTTCTGTTCGTATATCAGCTTCATTCTCTGCGCCTCTGCATCACTGATGGGACAATACTGCTTCAGGGCCGCTGCTGTCAGCTCTGAATTGAAGCGAAATCCGGTACCGTGATATCGCTTTTTTTGAATCTCCTGCGCACGAAGTACACGCGCCCGGATCTGCTCCGTACTTTCCTCCTGTTCTCTCTGTACTAAAGCCTCATAGGGAAGCTGCTGCACTTCGACGTGCAGATCAATCCGATCCAGAAGAGGCCTGCTGATTCGATGTAAATACCTGCGAACCTCATACTCACTGCACCGGCACCTCTTCCTGTCCGGAAAGTATCCACATTGGCACGGATTTCGCGATGCCACGAGCATAAATTCCGCAGGGAACACATACTGGCCACTGTTGCGCGATATTCTGATCTCTCCCTCCTCAAGCGGCTCCCGCAACACCTCCAGCGTATCCTTCTGGAATTCCGGGAGTTCGTCCAGATACAGCACGCCTCGATGTGCAAGGCTGATTTCCCCTGGCCTCGGATTCGTTCCTCCCCCGGCCAATGCAACGGAGGAGATTGTGTGATGCGGCATTCGAAACGGACGCTCCGTCAAGATTCCTTCCTCCGGAAGCGTTCCCGCAACACTGTGTATCTGAGATACCTCGAGTGCCTCGTCCATCGAAAGAGGCGGAAGGATCCCGGGAATTCTGCTCGCGATCATAGTCTTTCCTGCGCCGGGAGGCCCTCCAAGCAACAGGTTGTGCATTCCGGCCGCCGCGATCTCCGCCGCGCGTTTCGCCATATGCTGTCCCTTGATATCCGCAAAATCCAGGATCGTCCTAATCTTCTCTGCAGAAAATATTTCTTCTATATTTATAGACACGCTGGGGAGTTCCTTTCCTGAAATAATGTGATCGACCACCTCGCTCAAATGTGCCGCACCATATACCTTGATACCTTGAATCACCGCTCCCTCGCGCACATTGCTAAATGGCACAATGCAGGAGATGCATCCTGCTCTTTTGGCTTCCATGACCATACCGAGCACGCCATGAATTCCGTGAATACTGCCGTCAAGGCCCAACTCCCCTGCCAGAAAAACTCGTTCCAACAATTCCTGCGGCAAATACCCATAGGCAGCCAGCACAGCGATCGCGATAGGCAGATCGAATCCCGAGCCAAATTTTCGGATATCCGCAGGGGCCAGATTGACCGTCACCCGCTTGGGCGGCAAATGGTACCCGGCATTTCTCAATGCAGTTCTGACCCGATCTTGCGCCTCCCGAACCTCCGAAGCGAGATAACCAACCATAGAAAATCCTGGAAGCCCGTCACTTGCATCTGCCTCTACCGAAATCATTTTGCACTCAATTCCGCAAAGTACAGCCGATTTTACCAAACTATACAATTTTCTTTTCCCTATTCTCTCCACATATCTTATGTTGCTATATATTATCATATTTTATTCAATAATGCAACTAATTATTTTTATTTCAGAAGGAATTGCCAGAATAAAGACTCGCTCATAAGACATACTAGGAATAATTTCAGAATGGCAGCAGAAAGGAGGGTTTGTCATGTCAAAAGGCAATCGTCGAAAAGGCAGCACCGCCGAAGAAGTGGCAAAAAAAGGAGAGTCTGTCAGAACCGATCATACCGCTCTGTCAGACTCCGGCTTTTCAAAAAGTGTCTGTTCTGCAACGGATTGTACAGGATTGATCCCTGCTCTTCCCTCGTCCGACGCAGAGTTGGAAGCATACGAAGAAATGTACCAGTTCTGCCTCGAGAATACCGCGAAGCGAAATCAACCGGCAGACAATCCTTCGCGTGTTTAATGCATAAAACCCGGACGTCCGATGGAAATTGTCGATGCCCCGGCAAAGCCCTTTGCCGGGCTGTTCCGACCTATACACCAACCTTCTTGCAGATATCCGCGAGTGCGCAGCGATCACAGTGCGGCTTCGTGCGCGCCGTGCATATCTCACGTCCGTGGCACACGAGACGATGGCAGAAATCATTGCCTTCCTCGGGTGGAATCAGCTTCCACAACTCCATCTCGACCTTCTTGGGATCTGTGATGCCGTCGACCAAGCCCATGCGGTTTACCAGACGGATGCAGTGTGTGTCCGTGACGATCGCCGGCTTGCCGAACACGTCGCCCATGATGAGGTTCGCACTTTTGCGACCGACGCCCGGAAGCTTCAGCAATTCGTCGAAATCCTCCGGCACCTTTCCGCCATACTGCTCCTGCAGGATCCGCATGCAGGCGCTGATGTCACGCGCCTTGCTTTTGCCAAGTCCGCACGGCTTCACGATTTCTTCGATCTCCTCTGGCTCCGCCGCCGCGAGGGCAGCCACATCCGGATACTTCTCATACAGCTTTTCCACGATCACGTTGACCCGCGCATCCGTGCACTGTGCCGCCAAGCGGACGCTCACGAGCAGCTTCCACGCCTCGTCGTAATCCAGTGTGCAGTCCGCTCCCGGGTACATTTTCTTCAGCCGCTCTATGATCTCCAGCGCCAGTTTTTTCTTCGTCATCTTTTGTCCTCCACATCCGCCATATCCCGGCAATCCTTCCGCCTACGTCAATCTCTCTGCGATATTGCAGGCCATCCCCCGCTCTTCCGATACGGCGATCTGTTTTTTCTGCATTCTATTTTTCCGCAAGCAGGCGCTCCACTTCCCAGATGCTGCGGATCTCATAATCCACCCGCACATCAGAAGTGTTCTCCTTCTCCCGCGGGTTGTACCAGCAGCAGATCAGACCGGCGTTGTTCCCGCCGCGCATGTCGCTCGTCAACGAATCCCCCACGATCATGCACGTCCCCGGCTCCGGACGGCCAATCTGCGCAAAGACATACTCAAAAAATCGCATCGTCGGCTTCTCCGCGCCGATCTCGTCCGAGATGAAGGCTCCGTCCATGCAATCTCCGAGTCCGGAATATTTCAGCTTGTTCTTCTGTACCTGCAACGCCCCATTCGTCACGACGTACTGACGTACCCGGCCTTTCAGTCTCCGGCACAGCTCCAGCGACCGCTCATTCTCAAAAAAATTTTCTCCGAGCTTTGTCTCATAAGAGAGATTAAACGCCTCCACGTCCGGACACTTGATCCCCTCCGTCTCAAAAAAGCAGCGAAACCGCCCTATGAGCACCTCCGGCTTCGTCATCTCTCCGCGCTCCAGCGCCTCCCAGTGGCGTCGATTGATCGCGGAATAACGCGCGATCATCGCCTCGTCACAGTCGTGAAACCCGATCTCCGCCAGGCAGGCGCGAATCCCGCAAGCCTCGGATCTCTGGAAATCGAGCAGCGTGTCGTCGATGTCCCACAGTATCGTATCTATCATACCATCGCTTTCCCTTACTTATAGGTCCGTCCTATGTATATCTGCCTTACATATACCTTCTTATGTGCATCTGTCCTGCGCATACACGCCCTGTGCCTGCTCTATTCTTTTTCTATTCCTTCCCGCTGAAGCAGTAGGTACACAGTTTGCACGGCGAGATACCGATCGACTTCTCCATATCGTCCAGTCTATGATAGCGCAAAGTCGTGAAATTCTGCTGCTTGCGGATCGCCTCGAGAAGCTCCGCATAGCGCTTGCTCGTCGGGTCCGCGTAGTCGTCGAGCACTTCCTGAGAGACGTTGTCGCCCTCGCGTTCCCGGATAATCCTGCGTGTGATCAGATCCATCTCGGACTTCGAACGCGAGAAATTCAGATATTTGCAGCCGTACAGAAGCGGCGGGCAGGCCGGGCGCACGTGCACTTCTTTCGCCCCGCTCTGGTACAGAAACTCCGTCGTCTCCCTAAGCTGTGTGCCGCGCACGATCGAGTCATCGATCAAAAGCAGTTTCTTGTCCTTGATCAATGCCTTAACCGGAATCAGCTTCATACGCGCGATCAGGTTGCGCTGGCTCTGCTTCGTCGGCATGAACGACCGCGGCCAGGTCGGTGTGTATTTGATGAACGGTCTCGCATATGGAAAACCGGACTCGTTCGCGTAGCCGATCGCGTGCGCGGTACCGGAATCCGGAACGCCCGCCACGATATCGGGAGCCACGGTTCCCTTGTCGCGCTTGGCGAGCATGCTCCCACATTGGTAGCGCATCTCTTCAACATTCACGCCCTCGTAAGACGAGGTCGGATACCCGTAATACACCCAGAGGAATGAACAAATCCGCATCTCCTTACGCGGCTCCGCCAGCGTCTTCACTCCGTCTGGCGTTACAAAAGCAATCTCCGCCGGGCCGAGTTCCCGGTAATCCATATATCCAAGATTAAGATACGCAAAGCTCTCGAAGGACACACAGTAGGAGCCTTCTTTGTGTCCGATCACAAGTGGTGTCCTGCCCAGGCGGTCTCTTGCCGCATACAAGCCATCCTTCGTCATCAGCAGCAGCGTCATCGAACCGTCCACGATCTCTTGCACAAACTGAATGCCCTCGACAATACTGTCCTTCTTGCAGATCAGCGAGGCGACCAGCTCCGTCGCATTCACCTGGCCGCTGCTCATCTCCTGAAAATGCGCGTTTCCGTTTTCATAGACGTACTTCAGCAGCTCCCCCATGTTGTTGATCTTGCCGACCGTCGTGATCGCAAAACTCCCGAGGTGCGACTGGATCAGAAGTGGCTGCGGCTCATAGTCCGAGATACAGCCGATTCCGAGGTTGCCTTCCATCTCCTCTACGTCGCGCTCCAGTTTCGTGCGGAATGGTGAATTCTCAATATTATGTATCGCTCTCTGGAATCCTTGCTCTCCATACACTGCCATGCCGCCACGACGTGTTCCCAGATGCGAATGGTAATCTACCCCATAAAACAACTCCAAAGTACAGCTTGTTTTTGAAGCTACTCCAAAAATACCGCCCATAGAAAGTCTCTCCTTTGTGATGTGTGATCTATATATTTATGAACCGTGCCAACCTCGTGAAACCTTCGGTTTCCCTCGGTCGCGGGCATTCGCCCTATCAGCTGTCGCCAAAACACAGACGCATATGAGCAAGCTCCCGCGTCTGGCTTTGCCTCCATCTGGCACGGCTCATTACGTTCGCGGATATTTTACCATGAACCCACCGGGCAGGTAAAGCACTTTTTCGCCTCATTTTACTGTTTCTGCTGCGACTTCAAAAACACTTCCAACGCGTTTCCCACTTCCTCCTTCGAAGAGCCGAAAAGCTTTATATAGCCTCTTCTCGCATCCTTTGTCGTGAAGGTAAACTCGTCCCCATTCCTCTCGCTTTCCACAATCATGTGGCGGGATATGATGACGTCTCTTTCTCCTTTTCCTTCCATCAAGGCCCCGATTATGCCAAGCATCTTGAAGGTCAGGTTATTCTTCTTATAGAATACCAGACGCTCTCTGTAGATCTCGACGGTTCCCTCCGGCGTGCCTCCAAAATATGCCTTTTCCCAGCTCATTTTGCCGAATTTGTCCTCTGGCGCGATTTCATATAAGCATTTTGAGCCAATCATTCTGGAATCTCCTTTACACAAACAAACCGCGCGCCATATGGCGCGCGGTCCCTCACAGCGTGCGCAAGAGGATTCGAACCCCCGACCTTTTGGTCCGTAGCCAAACGCTCTATCCAGCTGA
>CANQEB010000148.1 GCA_947594085.1 uncultured Lachnospiraceae bacterium
AAAAACTACGGCGCGGAGGGTGCGAGACGACGATCTATACCTACGATCTCAGCGACCGGGAGCATCCGGCGCTTGTCGGCACGGTCACTCAGGACGGCTCCTACGAGGATTCCCGCAAGAACGGCTCTTATATTTATCTGTTTACCTGCTACCGCCCGACGATCGGGGAGACATACGACGAGAGCGCAATCGTCCCGAGGATCAACAAGACACAGCTTCCCGCGGATGATTTCTATGTGCCGAAGAAGCTTCACGACAGCTCTTACCTCGTGATTTCCTCGATGGACACGAAGACACCGGATACAACGCTTGACAGCAAGATCCTCGTCTCCGGAGCTACGGACTACTATGTCAGCCTGGAAAACATTTATATTGCCAATGAACACTACAACGGCAGCTACTCAACCTCCACCACTGAGCTCGTCAAGTTCCACTATGAAGACGGCACGATCACTGGAGCGGCCGCGGGCGTCGTCAAGGGCACTCTCAACGACTCTTTCTCGCTGAACGAGTACAACGGGATGCTCCGCGTCGTCACCACCTACGAGGGCGATGCTTTCAGCGGTGTGCGCGAGTTTGTCGGAGATCTTCTGAACACCTATTACGAGGATAACTGGATCGAGCACAACGCGCTGTATGTGCTGGACGAGAACCTGCAGACCGTCGGCTACATCGGCGATCTCGCGGAGGGCGAGACGATCCGCTCCGCCCGCTTCTTCGGCGACACCGGATATTTCGTCACCTTCCGCCAGACCGACCCGCTGTTCTCCGTCGACCTCTCCGACCCGGCGAACCCGAAGATCCTGGGCGAGCTGAAGATTGACGGCTTCTCCTCCTACCTGCATTTTTACGGCGAGAACCTGCTGCTCGGCATCGGCTACGAGGCGGACGAGGAGACCGGCATCACGAGCGGACTGAAGCTCTCGATGTTCGATATCTCCGATCCGACCGACGTGAAAGAAGTGAACCGCTACACGATCCCCGGCGTCACCTGGTGCCCGGCGATCGAGGACTACAAGGCGATCATGGTCTCACCGGAAAAGAATCTCTTCGGCTTTTTCTGCGACGACCGCTACCTGCTCTTCTCCTACGACGCCGAAACCGGCTTCACCCGCGAGCTGCTCTACGACTTCTTCGCGGATGGCTTCTCAAACGCGGCTGAGTACAACAATCTGCGCGGCCTCTACATCGGGGACGGCTTCTATCTCGCGGGCGACGCGTTCGTAATCACGTTCGATATGGAAAATGGCTTTGAGAAGGCGGCGGTGCTGCCGTTGGATCAGACAGAGGAAGAGACTGAATCGAATTGACAGCAAAAGCAAAACAATCGGTTGGATTGATCTGTTCCGGCCGGTTGTTTTGTGCGCAGACCTGCGCAGGGTGTATTGCTGCTGCCGGTCCCACCTGCTATTATCAAATACAGAACACCGCGTACAGCGGCACGAACTTAATCCCGTTCATCATGCCGAAATTTCTGCCTGATACACGGATGCTGTATGTCGGACTGTACTTTTCCTGATATACAGACAAGCTTTTTGACTTCACATGATCTCCGGCCTTGCACTCGATCGGAACTACTTGTCCGTCCCGCACGATTAGGAAATCCACCTCCGCAGTTCCCTCAGATTCCCAGTAAAACAGCTCATATCCATTCGCCTTCAGCGCACACGCCACATAGTTTTCGGCAAAGATCCCCCGGAATCGCTCGCTTTGTACATGAAGGAGGCTTTCCAATGTCATCCCTGTACGGGCAGCCAACAATCCGGTATCACTGTAATACAGCTTAAACGCCGACAACTCCATATAAGCCGCCGGAGGCATAAACCCCTGTGTGCATCGACTGCATTTGTTCACAATCCCCGCCCGGATCAGCCAGTCGATCGAGGTGCCGTACTGTGACGCTCTTGCACCGGAGCGAATCAGCTTATATTGGAATTTTTTATTCTCCTTCGCAAGCTGGCTCGGAAGAGAATCGTAAGCTTCGAATATTTTGACTGTCTCCGCCGGATCCGCATATTTTGCCATATCTGCCACATAAGAGTTGAAAATCATTTGCCTGATCTCATACTGCGCGATCGTCGGATTTGCAGAAATATCAGCCAGCACAGCCGCCGGCATCCCACCCACAATACAGTAATTCTCATACTCGCGCATTGCTTCCTGATGCAGCGCCTCTTCCATTACTCGATCTTTCTCAAAATGCGCACGTATCTGCTCCGCCAGAGGTTCCTTGCCTTTCGCCCACAGGTACTCCTCAAAATCCATCGGATACACGGTGAGCATTCTGACCTTGCCTACCGGAAAAGAAAACCGCTGACGATTCAGCGCCACGCCCAGAAGACTTCCGGCCGCAATGATATGGTATTCTGAGGCTTCTTCCGCAAAATATTTCAATGAAGTCAGCGCCCGTTCACACAGCTGAATCTCATCAAAGACAATAAGCGTCTGGTCTGGAATAATCTTTACATGAAAATATCGCTCCAAAGCTGCTACGACCGCTTCCGCCCTGATTTCCGTCTCAAAATAACTTCCTATCTGTGAATCTTCCTCAAAATTCACATAAACCATATTTTGAAACTCATCCCGGCCCAGTTCCTTCATCACATAGGTTTTCCCTACCTGTCTGGCTCCATATAAAAGCAACGGAAGACGATTTTCTGTTTCTCTTCTCCACCTTAGCATGTCTTCCTGTATTTTTCTTCTCATAGAAACCCCCATACGCCGTGATTTTCTATCAAAATTATAGCGCATGAGGGCCTATATGTCAATATTAATGTTTCTTTTTACATTTTTTCGTTCGTAAAAATGTTTTCATTTACATTTCTTATTTCCGACACGATAAACGAAACTTCGCGCGGATCACTCGGCCTTCCTATGTCTCCGGAAGAACTCGCACTCCTCATTGTTGCACTTCTTCGCGTACTCGCTGCGGATGTCACAGTGGAACACGTGCCCCGGCTTCGTCTCTTCATCGCCGTAAATGTGCAGTTCCGCCTCGATACCCTTCTCCACCAGAAAATCTGCCATCGGCTGCGCGCACTTCAACAGGAAGTCCCCGGTCGAACTCATGACAAAGGCCGGCGGGAACGTTTCTGTGATATGCCCAAGAATATCCAGCTGTTCCTCAAATTGCTGATAATCCTTTCCGGCGTAACACACGATCAAATCCTTTCCAAAATCATTCATATCGTATACGCCGCAATTGAGCGCGGTCGCCCGCAGCGTGAATTCCGGGATGTCCAAGTCGAGAAGCGCCGCGTACTCCGGATTCGTCACCGCCGCGCTGTACTGGGCGTTCAGATGTCCGCCCGCGGAATCGCCGACAAAGAAAATGTTCTCCGTGTCAATATGGTATTTCTCCGCATGCGCGCAGACATAGCGCAGCACCGCGTTCGTGTCTTCGATCTGCGCCGGATAGCGGTTCTCAGGCGCGACCCGATAGGAGAAATTGACAACTGCAAACCCGCGCTGCGCGAGGTTCATGCAGTAATATTGGTACACGCTCTTATCCCCGTAGACATAGCCGCCACCGTGGATACTGACAATCGTCGGCAGGGTTCCTTCCGTGCCCTTCGGATAATAGATATCCATCGTCTGAAGTCTGTGCTCTCCGTATCTCAGGTCGTCCACACGTGTGATATCCGCCGGTGTATAAAGTCCGGCATCCCGTTTCTTATCGGAACGAGCGAACTGGAACCTAGTCTTCCACGCCAGCATATAAGGCTCAAATTTCGGAATGATGATCGGCCCCAGCACCGCGCCGACTCCTGCTGCTGTCACCAGTCTGCCAACGCTTGACTTCTGTCTCTTCTTTTTTCCCATATGATCCGTCCTCCTTCGATTCATTATCTTTTTATGTTATATACGCCGCACCCGGCATTCCCTTTCATTGTTCCGTCAGGCATCCATCCCGTATATCGAATGTGCAGTCTTCACTGCTGCATCTCTACAATCCTCACCTCAACAGCTCACTTTTCTCCATCCATGCGAAGACGTCCTCGTACACCTGCTCCTTGTCCAGCTCGTTCAGGATTTCATGCCGATCTTTCGGATACAATTTGCACTCCACGCGTTCCATCCCAAGCTTTTGGAATTTTCGCGCTACACTCTGCACGCCCTTCCCGAAATTCCCGACCGGATCCTCCTCGCCGGCGATGAACAGCACCGGCAGCTTCTTCGGCATCTGCCGCAGGTTTTCGTCGCGGAGAATTTTAGAAATGCCAAGAAACATATTGTAATAACCATTCACCGTAAACGCAAACCCGCACATTGTATCCTGAATATACGCATCGACGACCGCCTCATCCCGGCACAACCAGTCACAGTCCGTGCGCTGCGGCTTGAATTTCGCATTGTAGCTGCCGAATGTCAGAAAACGCAGCAGACGGCTTCTATGCCTCCAGCCGAAAAGCTTCGCCTCCACCCTGCTGACTGTCATTCCCATCCGCACCGCAGCCATCGGCTGGTCTCCGGTTCCGCAAATCACCGCACCGTCAAGTCCTGCTCCATGCTCGCACAGGTACTGTCTGGCAAGAAACGAACCCATGCTGTGCCCGAACAATACATATGGGACATCGGGGCAGCGCTCCTTCACCAGCTGATACACCCGGCGAATGTTCTGGATCATGATCCGGTTGCCATCTTCCTCAGCAAAATATCCATAATCTTCCTCAGACGCCGCGGTTTTGCCGTGACCGAGGTGGTCGTGTCCCACCACCAGAATTCCTCTTCCTGCCAGATACTCCGCGAACGCGCGGTATCGTTCGATATGTTCCGACATCCCGTGCAGGATCTGTACAACGGCTCGCGCCTTGCCCTCCGGGATCCAGCACATCCCATGATTTTCAATCATGCCGCCCTCTGTTGTAAAATGAAAATGCTCCTCACGAATCATCCCGCACCTCCTACCATTCTTTTATATCGAATTTTCCCATATTGTCATCTAGAAAATTTGCCTCTTCAAGCGGCATATGCGGTCCTCCTCCAGCGTCTCGTCACTCCCCCAGCGCATCGGAAAGCGCCGCGAACTGCGCAAGCGTCAGCGTCTCGCCGCGCACGTTCTCCGAAAGCCCGGTCTGCTCAAATGCCCGCTGGATCTCCTCACGGCCGAGCGGAAGCTCAGGCGCATTTTTCAGCCCGTTCAGCAACGTCTTTCGCCGCTGGTTGAATGACGCCCGAATCAATGCGAACATCAGCCGCTCATCCTTCACCTGCACTGGCGGCTGGGGATATCGTTTCAGCCGGATCACTGCGCTCCCGACATTCGGTCGCGGGATAAAGCAGTTCGGCGGAACGTTCGCCGCCAGATACGGCTGCGCGTAGTACTGCACTGCAAGCGAGAGCGCCCCATAATCCTTCGTCCCCGGCTCGGCCTGCATCCGCTGCGCGACCTCCTTCTGCACCATCACCGTGATGCTGTCCACCGGCACCTGGCTCTCAAACAGACCCATAATAATCGGCGTCGTGATATAATACGGCAGATTCGCGACCACCTTGATCGGCTGCCCGCCGTTCTTCTCCCGCGCGATCGCCGCAATGTCCGTCTTCAGCACATCCTGATTGAGAATTGTAATGTTGTCGTAATCCGCCAACGTCTCATGCAGGATCGGAATCAACTTGCGGTCGATCTCGACCGCTGTCACCTCGCGCGCGGCCTCCGCCAGAGCCTGCGTCATCGTCCCGATGCCTGGCCCGATCTCCAGCACGAAATCATCCTTCGTAATCTCGGCCGCCGCAATGATCTTGTCTAACACGTGCGGATCAATCAGGAAATTCTGGCCGAACTTTTTCTGGAAGTCGAAGCCGTGCTTCTGGATCACTTCAATTGTCTTCTGCGGGTTGGAAAGCTTGTCCATATAATCTCCGTTTCTATTATGTCAAATTCGTGTTTAAGTTCACCAGACTCGAACGCCGGCAAGGGTTTGCAATGTCAGGGCAGACCCGCTCGCGCTTAATCGAGCACGCAGCGGTGCATAAGTTCGCTTGCGCTCACCAAGCACCGGCGGCCCTCAATGATCTGCCCCTGACACAGCAAGCCCCTTTGCCGGGCTGTGCTGTGTCCTTAGGAATTAAACACGAATATATTTATTGCATCTTCCCGTACACTCGATGCGCGTTCTCCCATGTCGCGTCCTCGACCTCCTGCGCGCTCACGCCTCGGATGCGTGCAATCTCCGCAATGACCAGCGGCAGGTACAGGGATGAGTTGCGCTTCCCCCGGTTCGGCGCGGGCGCCAGATACGGACAATCCGTCTCCACTACAATACGGTCGAGCGGAACCGCGACGGCCACCTCTTTCATGATGCGCGCGTTCTTGAATGTCACAACGCCACCGATC
>CANQEB010000149.1 GCA_947594085.1 uncultured Lachnospiraceae bacterium
TGCGGAAGATGGGACTTGAACCCACACGGCACGGATGCCACAAGATCCTTAGTCTTGCTCGTCTGCCAATTCCGACACTTCCGCGAACAAATGGAATTATAACAAAGAATATATGAGAAGTCAACACTAAATTTCAAAAGGTTAGGCTCCGTTCTATCTCACTTTCCTTTCGTCATGTATATCCGAGAGCGCGATGTTCAAGCCCTCCGAAATCGTATAGCTCAAATATTTTACGGTCTCATCAATGTCCTTCGGGGTCACGAACATCGTGTTCAAATGCGGCGAGATCAATTCCCGGATCATCTGATGCTTCTCCGCCTGGTCGAGCGTTCCCAATGTCCCTCCAAGCCGCTGCATGCTGGCAGTTCGATCCATCTCTGAGACAAGCTCCTCCATCGTGTCGTTCACGATCGTAGCCGCATCTACAACCGTCGGCACGCCTACTGCAATTACCGGCACACCCAGCGTCTCTTCGTTAATTGCATTGCGATGATTGCCGACGCCCGATCCCGGATTGATCCCGGTATCTGTGATCTGGATCGTGCGATTCAATCGCTTTGTGCTGCGCGCCGCAAGTGCGTCGATCGCGATCACCGCTTCCGGGGCGGTCTCTTCTACCACACCCTTGATGATCTCGAGCGTTTCCATACCGGTCTGAGCCATCACACCCGGTACGATTGCGCTGATCTCGCCCGACTTCTCGAGTTCACCCGGCATCCTTCCATATTCTTTGATCATGTGGCGCGTGATGTGCAAATTGCCCACAACGTCCGGCCCGAGCGCATCCGGCGTCACATCACGGTTTCCCAGACCGACCACGAGTACCGATTTTCGACGCTCGCCAAGAATTTTACACAGATGCTTCGCGAGCTCTTCTGAAATTTCTCTGTGATAATCTTCATCCGGGGTTGACATGTTCGGAGCCTCGATCGTGACATACGTTCCCACCGGCTTTCCCATTGCCTTTGCGCCATTCTCTGTCTCGATCCGGACGATCGTCGTGTAGATCTCTCTGCGCGTATCTTTTTCCTCTTCTACCTTGACACCACGTATCCTTGCATCATCCGCTTCATAGCTCTCCCTTGCCTCCAGTGCCAGGTCAGTCCTTATCTGAAAATTCCCCATCATAACTGCTCTCCTTTGTATTTACCGCTTTATTTATTGCCTTATTTTTTGCAAGTTTTTCAGAAATATGTATTGACAGGAAAGTTAGATTGGAATAAGATATATGAGTATGTTTACATGAAACGACCGTGTCCGTTTTTAGTGAAACAAACCGTAACCAGAAGAGTCTGGTATAGTTACAACAATCATAAATCTACAATGTCTGGAGGTGTATACATTGGCTAACATCAAATCTGCTAAGAAGAGAATCCTGGTGTCCAAGACCAGAAACGAGCGAAATAAGTCTATCAAGTCCTCTGTCAAGACTGCGATCAAGAAGGTAGAAGCTGCCGTTGCCGCTAAGGACAAGGCTGCTGCCGAAGCAGCTCTGCTGGCTGCTACATCTACAATCGACAAGGCTGCGAAGAAGGGTGTGTACCATAAGAATAACGCAGCGAGAAAGGTTTCACGTCTGGCAAAGGCAGTCAACACATTGGCATAAAATAAAAAGCAAAGCAGCCGATACCGTCATGTCGACTGCTTTTTTCATGCACAAAATTGATTCATACTTTAGGCAAGTGCCTCGGCATCCATTCCGCAGAGTTTTTCGATCTCTGCCCAGATCTCTTCTCTTCCCTGCTTTGTGATGGACGAATACGGAATGATTTCTGCGCCGGAATGCGTGTGCAGCCCTTCGCGGATCAGCTTCAACTGCTTCTGGATCTGGCTCCGATTGATCTTGTCAAGCTTTGTCGCAATGATGATCGGCTCGTACCCGTTGTGGCAAATCCACTCGTACATCATCCGGTCATTCGCCCCGGGCTCGTGGCGGATGTCCACCAGCAGAAATACAGCGCGCAGCTGCTTCGAGCCATGCAAGTAGCGCTCAATCAGCTTTCCCCACTTTTCCTTTTCGCTCTGCGAGACTTTCGCGTAGCCGTAGCCCGGCAGGTCCACCAGATACACGGCATCATTGACATTATAGAAATTGATCGTCTGCGTCTTGCCCGGCTGCGCACTTGTGCGTGCCAATGATCTGCGGTTCATCAGTCCATTGATGAGGGATGATTTGCCAACATTGGATTTCCCGACAAAAGCCACTTCAGCTTTCTCGTTCTTCGGCAATACGCTCGTGATGCCGCAAACCGTCTCCAGACTCACTTGTTTTATCACCATAGCAATGCTCTCCTAATTTGTGTTTCATTCACAAAACACAATTTCTGCTTGCACCTCACGCGAACGCCGTATCGAGCACCTCCCGCATCGTGCTCACATATACGAGCTCCATGCCTTCCTTGATCTCGTCCTGTATCTCTGCGATGTCTGCGCGGTTCTCCTCCGGCACAATCACCGTGGTAATTCCCGCTTGCTTCGCCGCGAGCAATTTTTCCTTGAGGCCGCCGATCGCGAGCACCCTACCGCGCAGTGTGATTTCACCGGTCATCGCGACGTCCGCGCGCACCGGAATTTCGGCAGTTGCCGACAAAACAGCGGTCGCCATCGTAACCCCTGCAGAGGGCCCGTCTTTCGGAACCGCTCCCTCCGGAATATGAATGTGCAAATCATTCTTTGTGAAAAATTCCGGATCGATCTGATATTTTTCTCCGAGCGAGCGGACGTAGCTGACTGCCGCGCGCGCTGATTCTTTCATGACATCCCCAAGCTGTCCGGTCAATACAAGCTCTCCCTTGCCCGGCATCGTGTTCACCTCGATCTCAAGCGTATCGCCTCCGACACTCGTCCAGGCCAGGCCCCTCACAATTCCAATGTCATTCTGTGAATTTCTCTTCTGGAACGTGTAGCGTCTTCTTCCAAGATACTCTTCCAGATTCTTGGCGGAAACCCGCACATTCTTCGCACCGTCCTCCAAAATCTCGCGCGCTGCCTTGCGACAAATCCTGCCAATCTGACGTTCCAGCTGACGCACCCCTGCCTCTTTCGTGTACCCGCTGATCATCTCCGCAAGTGCTGTCTTTGTGATTGTGAGCTGGCTCTTTTTCAATCCATTCCGCTCAATCTGCTTCTGCAGGAGATGTCGCTTCGCAATATGAAGCTTTTCGTTTGAGGTATAGCTGCCAAGCTCGATCACTTCCATCCGGTCAAGCAATGGACGCGGTATCGTGCTTGCGTCATTGGCCGTCGCGATGAACATAACCTGTGACAGATCAATCGGAAGTTCCACGTAATGATCATGGAATCGGCAATTCTGCTCTGAGTCAAACACTTCCAGAAGTGCAGATGACGTATCGCCCTTGTAGTCGCTGCTGACTTTGTCCACTTCATCAATCAGCATCAGAGGGTTCTTCACTCCGGCCTGCCGCATGCCGGCCGCAATACGTCCCGGCATTGCTCCCACGTAAGTCCTTCTATGTCCGCGAATCTCGGCCTCGTCGCGCACACCACCCAGGCTGATGCGAACATATTTCTTATCCAATGCCCGCGCAATCGACCGTGCAATCGATGTCTTTCCGGTTCCGGGCGGCCCGACCAGACAGAGAATCGGGCTGTCGCCCTTCTCCGTCAGACTGCGTACCGCGAGAAATTCCAGCACACGCTCTTTCACCTTCTCAAGCCCATAGTGATCCTCGTCGAGAATCTCAGCTGCTCTCTTGAGATCGTGGTTGTCCTCGGACATTTTTTCCCACGGCAGCTCCAGAAGCGTCTCAATGTAATTGCGCAGCACACCGCTCTCTGCTGAATTTCCACTAAGTCCCTTCAGCCTCTGAGCCTCTTTGCGAATCCTCTCCTTGACCTCATCTGATGCGCACAGTTCTTCCGCCTTCTGGATATAGTCATCAACTTCTGACAAGAGGGTATCTTCCCCGAGCTCTTCCTGGATCAGCTTCATCTGTTCGCGCAGCACATACTCCCGTTGGTTCTTGTCTACGCGCTCCCGAACCTTCTGCTGAATCTCATTCTGAATCTGAATGATCTCCATCTCCTGCACAAGCATTGTGCAAAGCTGTTCATAACGATCCACCATGTCTTCTGCTTCCAGAAGTCTCTGCCTTTGCTCATAGCTAAGCGGCAAATGCACACAGACCGCCATCACAAGCTTTTCAAAATCGTGAATCTCCAGGAGCTGACGAAGCATTTCCTTGCCAAACTTCTGATTGAGCTGTCCGTAACGCTTCAGAAGCTCCTCAAGTCCTCTCGTCATGGCAAGCTTTGTCATATCGTCGTACTCTGTCTCAGTCTCCCGGATCGTCTCTACGCGAGCATGCAGATAACCGTCGCAATCTTCGATCCCGAGCAATTTGCCCCGCTCAAGACCTTCCGCCATGACCCGCACGATATTCCTCGGAAGCTTTGCCACATTTCGTATCCTGGCTGCCACACCGATACTGTATAAATTTCGCAAACCCGGATTATTGTCATCCGGGTTTTGCTGAGTTACCAAAAATATAATCTGATCTTCTGCCATCGCAGCCTCGACCGCCTTGATGGACTTTTCTCTGCTGATATCAAAATGCAACACCATCGTCGGCAGGACTGTCAGCCCTCGCATCGGTATCACTGGTATTGTTTTCTTCATTATGCCCTCATTCACCTCTATGCCGATCACTATTCAATGCTCTCATTATTAGGCGGTTTCTTCTATCATCCCGGCTCTGCGCTTTCTCCGACTCCTCAGATCATCGCGGAAGGTCAGTTCCGGTTCTCCCGTGCCCTCAACCGTCTCCTTGGTCACCAGGCAGGAAGTGATTGTGTCATCTGACGGAATTTGATACATCAAATCCATCATGGTGCTCTCCATGATCGCGCGCAGACCTCTGGCGCCGGTTTTTCGCTTAATTGTCTTGTCCGCAATTGCCTCGATCGCCTCATCCGTAAAGGCGAGCTCTACATCATCCAGCCCAAACAAGCCCTGATACTGCTTCACTATCGCGTTCTTCGGCTCTGTCAGAATCCGAATCAGCGCATCTTTGTCCAGCTCATCCAGAGAAACCACAACCGGCACACGGCCAACAAATTCCGGAATCATTCCATATTTGATGAAGTCCTGCGGAAGCACATGCTTCAAAGTCTCTCCTACATTGCGCTTCTCTCTGTCCGCAAGCTCAGAGTTGAAGCCAATGCCCTTTCTGTCAAGACGCGCCTCGATAATCTTGTCGATACCCTCAAACGCGCCGCCACAGATAAACAGGATATTGGTCGTGTCAATCTGCAGAAGCTCCTGGTGCGGATGCTTTCTGCCTCCCTGCGGCGGAACCGATGCGACTGTCCCCTCCAGGATCTTGAGCAGCGCCTGCTGCACACCCTCACCAGAGACATCCCGTGTGATAGACGCATTCTCTGACTTACGTGTGATCTTATCGATCTCGTCAATATAAATAATGCCGTACTCAGCCTTCTTGATGTCATAATCGGCCGCCTGAATAATCTTCAGAAGAATATTCTCGACATCCTCACCGACATAGCCTGCCTCCGTCAGTGCAGTCGCATCAGCGATCGCAAACGGAACGTTCAAAAGCCTTGCCAGCGTCTGGGCCAGCATCGTCTTGCCGGAACCGGTTGGCCCCAGCATCAAAATATTGCTCTTCTGTAACTCTACATCAAGATATTTGCCGCTCAGAATTCTCTTGTAATGATTGTAGACCGCGACAGAGAGCACCTTTTTTGCCTCATCCTGCCCGATCACATAATCATCCAAAAATTCCTTGATCTCCTGCGGCTTCAGAAGATTGATCGACGAAGCCTCCTCCGCTATCTCTTCCTCTTCGAACTCTTCCTCGATAATCTCGGAACAAATATCAATGCATTCATCACAGATGTAGACCCCACTCGGTCCTGCAATCAGCTTGCGAACCTGATCCTCTGTCTTGTTGCAAAAAGAGCACCTGATCTTTTCCCCGTTTTTCCCCGGCATATTTACACTCCTTAGATTTAGATCTTAGAATAATAGCTCAGCGCGGCAGAACGATCTCATCGATCAGCCCGTACGCCTTTGCCTCCTCCGCCGTCATCCAGCGATCACGCTCTGTGTCCGCTGCAATCACTTCAAGCGGCTGTCCCGTGTTGGCCGCAAGCATCTTATTCAGCTTCTCTTTCGTCCGAAGAATCTGATCTGCGACGATCTTGATGTCCGTCGCCTGTCCCTGTGCGCCGCCAGACGGCTGATGAATCATCACCTCTGCATTCGGGAGAGCGAAACGCTTCCCCTTCGCGCCGCCCAGCGCGACAAATAAAAAACCCATGCTGTCA
>CANQEB010000150.1 GCA_947594085.1 uncultured Lachnospiraceae bacterium
AATGCGTAGCATGAGCTTAGTACCGCTGCGTTGCCGAATCGAGTGAGAACGTGTTTGCCGTGGTATCGACAATTCCCGTCGGGCGTTCGGGCGGCCGGGCGTTACTGTGATGTACGTTAAACACGAATCGAGGTGACAAGTTATGGCTTCTTATGAGAGCTTCGCGCAGGTGTATGACACCTTCATGGACAACGTTCCGTACGACGAGTGGTGCGCGTACCTGCACAGCCTGCTGACACAGTACGGCGTGGAGGACGGGCTTGTGCTGGAGCTTGGCTGTGGGACCGGCGAGATGACGGAGCGTCTGGCGGCATTGGGCTATGATATGATTGGCGTGGATAATTCGGCGGAAATGCTGGAGATCGCGCAGGAGAAGAAGGATGCCTCCGGACACGACATTCTGTATCTGCTTCAGGATATGCGCGAGTTTGAGCTTTATGGAACGGTGCGCGCGGTCGTGAGTGTCTGCGATTCGATCAACTATGTGACGGATAGAGAAGAGCTTGTCCGGGTGTTCGCTCTCGTCAACAATTATCTCGACCCGGGCGGCGTATTTATTTTTGACATGAACACGGCCGGCAAGTATCGGGAGCTCGGGGAGTCAGTGATTGCGGAGAACCGTGATGAGGGCAGCTTCATCTGGGAAAACTGGTACGACGAGGAGACGCGGATCAACGAGTACGATCTGACGCTGTTCCTTCGGCAGGAGGACGGACTCTATGAGAAGTATGAGGAGACGCACTATCAGAGGGCGTATGAGATCCGGGAGATCGAGGATGCGCTTGCGCGTGCTGGTCTGAAGCTTGAGGCAGTGTTCGATGCGTTTACACAGGATGCGCCCCGACCGGGCAGTGAGCGGGTGTATTTCGTCGCGCGGGAGTGTGGGAAGCGAAATCCTTGACGCAGATAGAAGAAGCGATTTGTGAGGAGTAGGATTCTGCCAAACCTTTTCGGCTTAGCGGGCGCACGGCATACATGCCTTATGGTACAGCATGATGCGGCATGTATGGCATGGCATGGGATATCGGACGTTATAGTTTCTCTAGCTCTTTCTCCGCGATCGTGTACATGCGCCGGTCGGTCAGCACGGCCAGGACAATGAGCAGCAGCGGGATTGCCAGCAGACAGGGAAGCGCCAGAAAAAGATGCTTCCGGAGGAAAGAGTAGAGGAAGACAAGCCCGATGATGACAAGAATCGTCAGCAGATAGCTTCCCAGGATCAGCTTTGCGTTCTTTTTGACGGCGGTCGCCTCGTTGTCCCAGTGCAGGTTCGCGTGGCGGATGCCGCTGATCATGTCGATGTCCACGACAAGCAACAGAAGCGGGAGGCCGACCGAAAGGCTGTAGGGCAGGACATACCAGGGGATTATGCCCAGAATTACCCCGACAAGCGCGGCGACCGTCAGATATACGACCGTCGAGATGCCGACGATGTTCCGCGCGACGTTGCGTTTCGCCCGGATCTGCTCGCGGAATGAGAGCGGGAGCTGTTTCATGAAGGAGAACATATCGCCCTCTCTTGTGATCGAGGAATAGGCGAGATCATTGAACATATTCAGAAAGAGAATGGCTGCGCAGACAATGCCGAGCGTCAGGACCAGAACAAGGGTGACGTCGGAGGTCAGCGCGGCCTTTAATGTTGCCAGTTCTTCTTCCGAGCCCTCCGGCGCAGGCGCGGCGGTCATCTTTGAGATCAGGAAAAGCGGGATTATGATGAGCGGCCAGCCAAATGCCAGGATAAAATCCTTCAGCAGATAGACTGGGTTGCGCAAAAGCAGCCGCAGCTCTTTTTGCTGATAGCTTGCGCGCGGATTCTTTGCCTTGTAGATCTTTTCCCTGGATCGGTCGGTAAGCCGCCGGGAGGAAGAAGCGTCCTGCATATTGACGGCGCCCTTCAGGTACAAAAATCCTGCGGCCGCGAGATAAGCGGCGAGCGCGGCGGCCGTGACGAGCAGCGCCTGTAGGAGGGGAAGCAACCCTCCCGTCTCTGCGAATTTGCGGATAAACGGAATGACGGGAACCAGCCAGACATAGTTTTTGGTGAAATTCAGGACGGTTCCGGCCGCCTTCACAAGGTCTATATCTGTGGACGACAGGGCATACCAGCACACATAGGCGATGACGCCGATTAGCGCGCCGAGAACGCCGATGTATTTCATCACGTTGCGACTGCGCATGAAGCGGAACACGCTCATGAACAGGATGGCGAGCGCCGCCATCGCAAACGTGGTGAACAGCGGGATAAGGACGATGTACAAAAGGACGCCCAGCCAGAAGAGAAGACCGGTAGAGGCCGCGAAGCCGTAACCCACAGCGAAGGACAGCAGTATCCCGGCCATGATCAGGAAAGATCCCGGCAGTACATCCGCAAGCCTTACCGTGGCGAGCGCAACAGAGGAGAGCGGCATGGTGATGAGCAAGGCGGTATCCGTCGACATATAGAGGGAGTTGATCAGCCGGATCAGTCCCTTTACCGCGACAATACAGCCGCCGATCAGAGCCAGGACCGAGAGCACGACAGAGACTCCGCCGAACAGTTCGAGCATGCCGGCGAACGCATAGCCGATGTAGCCGCCCCCAGCCGCTGCGCACAGGACAAGGACAAGCTCGACAATCAGCGAGATCGGGATGTTCTTGTCGGCGTACGGCGAAGTGTCTGAGGGGGTTGATTTATCGCATTTGCGAAGCGTTTTATAGAGCAGAACATATTTCTTCATGGCGGGTTCCTCACTGATGAATGTCTTTGGTCAGGTCTGTTTCCTGATCCGCGTTGATCCTGATAAAAATGTCTTCGAGGGACAGGTCGGATGGGTATTCTGCCCGCAGTCCTTCCAGTGTGCCCTGATACTGCAGATCTCCTTTTTTGATGATGAGGATCTCATCGCAGAGCTTCTCCGCCACCTCCAGGACGTGCGTGGAGAACAGCACGGAATTGCCCTGCGCACAGTGTTCTTTCATCATCAGCTTCAGCTCGTGCGACGCCAGCGGATCCAGCCCCAGCATCGGCTCGTCCAGGATCCAGATCGACGGACGGTGGACGAGCGCACCCAGGATCATGATCTTCTGCCGCATGCCGTGGGAATAAGACAGGATCGTGTTCTCCAGTGCGTCGAGGATCCCCAGCCGGGCGGCGTATTCCTCGACAAACGCGCGACGACCCTCGCCCGGGGTCCCGTACATATCCGCCATGAAATTGACGTATTCGATGCCTTTTAACCGCAGGAAATGGTCCGGCGAGTCTGATACGAATCCAAACTGCTGTTTCGCCCGAAGCGGATCCTTCCGGATATCCGTTCCGTTGAGCAGGACAGAACCGCCGTCCGGCTCCAGGATTCCTGTGATCATCTTCAAAGTTGTGGTCTTCCCGGCTCCGTTAGGGCCGATGAAGCCCGTGATCGCGCCGTCCCGCGCCGTCCAGGAAATATGGTTGACGGCAGTTTTTTCGCCGTATTTTTTCAACAAGTCATGTACTTCGATCATAAGATTGCGTTTGCCTCCGTTTCACTCAGTGTCTGCCGGATCTTTTTTGCTTTACTTTTTATTTTCCAATAAAAAACTCTGGCCGTCAACTGTTCCGACGTGAATCGCCCGCAGCGGAGCGTAAACAGGCTGCATTGGGATAGAAAAAGTATATTGCAATTCTGAAATACATATGCTATAAGGCAAATAGAGAGGTGACTACAATGGACAGCCGTACTTATGTTGCGATCGATCTGAAATCATTCTACGCGTCGGTGGAGTGCAACGAGCGGGGACTGAACCCGCTCACGACAAACCTGGTCGTTGCGGACGCGAGCCGGACGGAGAAGACGATCTGCCTGGCAGTGTCGCCGTCTTTGAAGGCGTACGGGATCTCCGGGCGGGCGCGGCTGTTTGAGGTGGTCGAGCGTGTGCACGAGATCAACGCGCAGCGGCTTCAGAAGTTGCGGCGGCTCGGGAAGAAAGAGTTTTCCGGGAAATCGGCGAATGACGTGGAGCTGCGGCAGAATCCAGAACTTGCGCTCGACTATATCGTGGCCGTGCCGCGCATGGGGTTTTATGTGCAGTACAGCACGAAGATTTATGATATTTATCTAAAATATATTGCGCCGGAGGATATCCACGTCTACTCGATCGACGAGGTGATGATGGATGTGACGGATTATCTGAATACCTACGGACTCACAGCACGCGAACTGACGAGAAAAATGATCCGGGATGTGCTGGCGGAGACCGGGATCACGGCGACGGCCGGGATTGGGACAAATCTCTACCTGTGCAAGATCGCGATGGATATCGTGGCGAAGCACGTCGAGACGGATCTGGGCGGCGTGCGGATCGCCGAGCTGGACGAGATGGCTTATCGACGGGAGCTTTGGTCGCACCGGCCGCTCACAGATTTCTGGCGCGTCGGCAGGGGCTACGCGCGGAAGCTGGAGGCGCACGGCCTGTACACGATGGGCGACATCGCGCGCTGCTCGCTGGGCGGCCCGACAGATTATTATAACGAAGATCTGCTGTACAAGCTGTTTGGGATCAACGCGGAGCTGCTGATCGACCACGCCTGGGGCTGGGAGCCGTGCCGGATCGCGGACATCAAGGCGTACCGGCCGGAGACAAACAGCGTGGGCTCCGGGCAGGTGCTCATGCGACCGTATAAGTTCGACGAGGCGCGGCTGGTGACGCGCGAGATGACGGATCTCCTTGTACTCGATCTCGTTGAGAAGCGGTTAGTGACGGATCAGATCGTCCTGACGGTCGGCTACGACGTTGAAAATTTGATGAATCCGGAGATACGGAAGAAATACAAGGGCGAGATCACGACGAATCATTACGGTAAGCAGGTGCCGAAGCACGCGCACGGCACGACGAACCTTGACCGGCCGACTTCATCGACTAGACAGATCACCGACGCGGTCATGGAGCTGTACGACCGCATCATGAATCCTGACCTTCTGGTGCGCCGCATCTATCTTACGGCAAACCATGTGATAGACGAGCAAAGCATTCCGAACGAGCCGATGGCGGAGCAGATGGACCTGTTCACGGATTATGAGGCGCTCGAAAAGCAGAGAAAAGCGGAGAAGGAAGCGCTTGAGAAGGAACGGAAGCTGCAGGAAGCCGTGCTGGACATCAAGAAGAAATTCGGGAAGAACGCGGTGCTGCGGGGCATGAACTTCGAGGAGGGCGCGACGGCCCGCGCGCGCAACGAGCAGATCGGCGGGCATAAGGCTTAGACGGAACGAAAATTTTTATGTGCATTTGTATTTGTACATAAAAAGTAAAGCCGTCTTTTGGTTTTTATTGCAATAATCAAATTATTTTGTATAATAAAAAAAGGACAGATATATAGAGCTGCAGTTATCAAGATAATTTGTTGAATATGTCTATCGATATAGACTTATCTGCAAAAATTAGATGGATTGAGAATAACAAAGGGGGAGAGTTGATGAAGAGATTACGTAAGGTAAGCATTTTTTTGATTATGTCAATTTTGATGTTAGGTATGACCGTGCCGCATGTGGCGCACGCTGCCGGAAAAAACGTAAAGGTTTCTAACTCTAAGTCTGACTCTAAGAAAAAAGCAAAACAGTCAAAAAAGCGAAAAAACGGATGGTATAAGAAGAACCTGAAAACTTATTACTACAAAAACGGGTATAAGTATATCGGTTGGCATAAAATCGAAAACCAGTATTATTATTTCAATGAAAAAGGAGTGCTGCAAAAAAATACAATTGTTGGAAGTGCGGAAAAAGGTTATAACTATGTAGATGCTGGGGGAATTTTAGTAGTAGACAGTGCAATTAAATGTGCTGTGAATTTTGTGATGAAATATTCTTCGCCGAATCAGTCGACGCTGCAAAGGCTGAAAAGTTGTTATAATGCATTATGCGGGTATTCCTATCAGAGAGTTTATTCTGATCAGCCAAGTGCGAGCGTTATCAGATCATATGCTCTTTATATGTTTAACTATAAAAAGGGAAATTGTTATCGTTATGGTTCTGCGCTGGCGTATATCGCACGCGTATTGGGATTGGACAGTCGTGTTTCAGTTGGCGGTGTGACTGCATATGCGTATAGGGATTTAAGCCCTCATGGTTGGTGTGAGATAAATATAGGAGGTGTGTGGAGACTATGCGACTGCAGTATGCAAAGAGCACATACAAGTAATAATTTATTCTTAGTTGAGTGGAATCGGTACCCCTTCCGCATAAGGCGTGACAGAACCTTTACCATGCTGGTGAGCAAGGGCAAGGATGAACACGAAAGAGCAAAGCGCGATCCTCG
>CANQEB010000151.1 GCA_947594085.1 uncultured Lachnospiraceae bacterium
TCTCATGGATTATCTCCTTTCATCCGTGGTGTGCAGAAGAGCGTGGTTTACGGGCCGTTCAGCATTGTCTGGGGCTTTGCGTGCTCACTTCTGACTGCGTTTTTGTACCGTTATCGGGATCGCAATGACCGCTTTATTTTCCTGTATGGGACGATTGTGGGCGGCACATATGAATACATGTGCAGCGTGTTTACAGAGTACGTGTTCGGGACGGTGTTCTGGAATTACAGCAAGATTCCGTTCAATCTGGGCGGCAGGATCAATCTGCTGTATTGCTTCTTCTGGGGAATCGTCGCGGTGTTCTGGGTGAAGGGAGCGTATCCCTTCCTGTCGCACTGGATCGAGAAAATTCCGAAGAAGATTGGTCCGGCGCTGACCTGGATCCTGATCATCCTGATGTCCGGCGATATTCTGATCTCGGCGATGGCGCTCGGACGCTATTCGCAGAGACAGCACGGGATCGAGGCGCCGAATGTGGTCGCGGAGTTTATCGACGAGCATTTCCCGGACGAGCGGATGGTGAAGATCTATCCGAAGGCGAAAGTCGTGAGATGAGTGGACAACAGGGGTCCATCTTAAAATGAAAATTGTGAAAAAAACGGTCGGCATGGATGTGTGAGGAAAGAAGGCAGGAATTGGATGCAGGCGACAGACAGAACAGACGGAAAAGTGACAGACGTGTGGGAGACGGACAAGCCATCGGAGGCGGAACGGGAAACTATTGCAGAAGAAACGGACAAGCCGTTGAAAACAGAACATAAAATTAACGTAGAGAGAATGGACGGGCATCCGTCGACGGGTCAGGAAATTGCTGCATCCGGACGAAAAGGCGTGCGTGAGCGCGACATGAACGCAGACCTGATCCGCTGCGTCGCTGTGTTCAGCGTACTCTCGGTTCATTTTCTGCTGAACAGTGGCTTTTACAGTGAGCCGACGAATCGGCCGGACATTTTCTGTCTCTGCGTGTACCGCTCATTTTTTATGACCTGCGTGCCGATGTTCATGATTCTGACCGGCTATCTGATGCTGAATAAGACACTGAGCCGCAAGTATTATAAAGGGTTGTGGAAGACGATCGAAATCTACTTGCTCGCAAGTGTCGCTTGCCTGCTGTTCAAGAAGTTTGCGCTGAATTATGAGGTGACCTGGAAGACGGCGATCCTGGATATCCTGGATTTTGACGCGGCAAACTACGCCTGGTATATCGAGATGTATATTGGGCTGTTTCTCATGATCCCGTTTCTGAATCTTGCCTGGCACGGGCTGAAGAATCAACGAGAAAAGCAGGTGCTTGTGCTCACGATGGCGGCGCTGACCCTGCTCCCGAAGCTGTTAAATATCTTTAATTTTCGGATGCCGGGCTGGTGGGAGTCGCCGTCGCTCTCCACAACGTACGATCCGATCGTTCCGGGATTCTTTACTGGGATGTATCCGATCACTTACTATTTTATCGGGGCTTATCTGCGTGAGTATGGCCTGAAGCTGAAAAAGTGGCTGAATATTGTGCTGCTGTTCGTGGTGATCGTCGTGTTCGGCTGGTACAATTATTACCGAAGTGACGGTGGTAAGTTTGTCTGGGGCAACAACAGCACCTGGGGCGGAGAGAATCTTATCACCGCGGTGCTTTGGTTTACACTGCTTTTGCATCTGGATGTGAAGCGATGGCCAAAGATCGTGAAGGAAATTTTGACGTATATTTCCGGTATTTCGCTGGGACTTTATTTGATCTCGTGGATTTTTGACCGCATCGTGTACGACGGAATCCTGAAAGCATACGTGCCGGTGGTCGCCGAGCGATGGAAGTTCTGGCCGTTGGTGGTGCCGTCGGTCTTTCTGATGTCCGCGGCCGGTTCGTCGCTGCTGTCCATGATTCGATATGGATTGCATGCGGCTGTCGGGAAGATATGCGGAGCGAGGACATCTGTACGTAAGAGTGAAAAGTAGCTTGACAAGATTTGTCTGGTTCGTTTGGACGGAAGGCTTTGGTTGAGCAGAAAAGTTTTCTGCTGATTTGAAAGTGCGTGAAACTATGGAATGATACGGGCCGGAATAAGATGGGAGAGCGGTTGGACATGGGAGAGTACCAGAAGGTACGGCACGAGTTTGAGCCGGTGTACGATGAAAACAGCAAAGTGTTGATCCTGGGAAGCTTTCCGTCGGTCAAATCGCGGGAGCAGCAGTTCTACTACGGACATCCACAGAACCGTTTCTGGAAGGTAATTGCCGGACTCACGGGATGGCAGGAGCCGCGAACGGTCGAGGAGAAGAAACAGATGCTTCTGGAAAACCGGATCGCGGTCTGGGATATGATCGCACAGTGCGAGATCGTCGGGTCGAGTGACAGCAGCATCCGCAATGTGGTTCCGACCGATCTGAAACGGATTCTGGAATGTGCAGATATCCGGCAGATTTATGCGAACGGTGGCACGGCGAAGCGCCTCTTTGAGCGGTTCCAGAGGAGAAGCTGTGGCCGAGAGATCGTCGGGCTGCCCTCCACAAGCCCCGCGAACGCGGCGTACTCGCTGGAGCGTTTGCTGAAGGAGTGGAGAAGCGTGGCGGAGACTCTGAAGGAGCTGTAAAGTTTATCGATTTAGGATTCCGACGCTTTTTTAATCGGAGTGTCTGTTCAGAATGAATCAATTTCAGAGAAATCCGGCTTGAACGGATTGATTTCCAATTCAGTTTTCCCTCGAAACCGAATCAGTTCCCGAATGTTTTTCTGGCAAATTCCTGTATTTTATGATACATTTCCGGGAAGCCTGTTTGGTTCTTGCGGGCGAGCTCGCTGACGCTGTCGTTTTCTGGGTAACAGAACGTCTCGCCGTTGTGCGTGCAGCATTTGACGTCGGCTCTGCCCCAAGGTGTCTCGACCGATACGACCTGCCGAGGAAGCTTTGTGCGCTGCATTTCCTGTACACGGATGCCAATGGTCGTCGTGTTTTTGAATATGATGGATTCCAGAATCGCCCGATCTTCTGTGCGGCAGAGTGCCCGCAGCAGATAAGCGGGGCGGTTCTTCTTCATGTAAATCGGAACATAGAACACATCGAGTGCGCCGTGTGCAAACAGCTCCTGCATCGTAAAAGACAGAGCTTCGCCGGTGCAGTCGTCGATGTTCGATTCGAGGCTGAGAATCGTGTCGGAGGAATCGCCATTGGCATGCAGCATGCCGGCTGACGTGTTATCAAAATCATCCGACTGGTTCCGGGAAACTGGCGGCAGGTGGTCGAATTGGCGGCTATTGTTCTGATTGTCACAACTTCTCTGGTGAGAAAGCGATTTATCATCGGCTTTGCCGATGCCATGGGCGGGCAAAGCTTCAAGGCTTTCTGTCTGATGTTGTAGTTCGAGCAACATCGCGCGGAGCACTCCCGTCGTGGCATAATCTCGTTTTCCGGCTCCAAGTCCGATCTTCTGAATGCGGAACTCGTCGGGGAGATCAGCGGAAGACTGCAGCGCGGCTGCGATCGCGGCGCCGGTCGGCGTCACAAGCTCTCCCTCGATATCAGTGAGCTTTAGCGTAAGATTGTTTTTCGCGGCAATCGCAGTCACAGCCGGAACCGGAACCGGAATCAGTCCATGCTGGCAGCGTATTTGTCCGGTACCGTCTGTGAGCGGGGACACGGCGACACGCGCCGGATCGAGCTGATCTAGGCAAATGGCAACCGCAACGATATCGACAATCGAGTCGACCGCGCCGACCTCATGAAAATGCACCTCGTCAACGGATTTTCCGTGGACGGAAGCTTCGGCTTCCGCGAGAATGCGGAAGATGCGAAGCGCCAGTTCGCGCGCGCGGTCAGTCAGTTTTCCGGCGTTGATAATTTCCGTGATATCCTGCAGATTGCGGGCCTCGTGTGTGTGCGTATGTGGTTCCAGAGGCGCACCGAGGGCATGGGTATGATGGGCATGCTCGTGTGTGTGTCCGTGTAAGTATTCCATATCGTGGTCGTGGTTGTCGTGCTCCAGCACCACGTTGAAATCGCAGGCGCGAAGTCCGGATTTATACACATCTTTTATTTCAATTGAATAGCCGGTAAGCGGCAGGCTGGCAAGCATGTCCAGAAGCACCTGTCGGTCGGCTCCGAGGTCAAGCAGGGCGGCGACTGTCATATCTCCGCTGATGCCCGAATTGCATTCCAGATACAAAACAGACTGATCCATAATAATCCCCATTCTCTTTTTGCTTTCAAAGTATAAACATAAGATACGGCTCTATTCGATTTGGTGATACGGTATTACAAGCGCTTTTGCAATTATTTTTACGGCGCGAATGCAGAAGCCGCTTGTTCGATCCTGGTTAATATTAGCATATATGATACGGCCTTCGCAAGCTTTGAAAAAAATTTCAGAAAAGTAAATTTTGAGGAAGTGAATTCAGGAGAGAAAACGTTATACAGAATTGACAAAATGCGCTATAATTACCTTGTATAGTTGATTATTCGGCAGGGAATGATAAACAATACGGCGGAATGCAGAAACATGAGAATTTTCACTTTACACAAAAAGAGAAGGAGATGATAGATATGTTGATTATTAAGACACAGGAACAGTTTGAACAGGATGTTCTCCATGCTGATAAGCCGGTGATGGTAGATTTTTACGCAGAGTGGTGCGGCCCGTGCAAAGCGATGGCGCCTTTGATGGACGAGCTGGATGGCACGCAGGATCAATATTATGTGGGAAAAGTGAACGTGGATGAGATGCCGGATCTCGCGCGGCAATACAAGGTCGCTTCGGTGCCGACGGTGCTTGCGTTCCGGGACGGGAACTGCGTCAATCGGAGTGTCGGGCTCTCGAGCCGCGAGGAGCTGGAAGGCCTGTTCTGAGTAAATTATTTTGGGCGGCGGATGTGAGATCCTGCCGCCTGATTTATTGCAAATTTGTGTTGCCTTGTCGGAAAAGCTATCTTATAATGTTTTCACGGATATAACTGGAACAAATATATGACACAGGCTGATCTAATTCAGGTACAGCCGGCGATATGGCAGACAAAATGGAAGGATGCTTGACGGATGGAAGCAAAGAATGGTCAATGCTGACACGACGGGAAGGAACGGAGAGGAAAATGAAGAGAGAGACAGTCATCGTTTTGGATTTCGGGGGACAGTACAATCAGCTGGTGGCCCGCAGAGTCCGGGAGTGCAATGTGTACTGCGAGATTTATTCTTATCGGACGGAGCTTGAAAAGATCAAGGCAATGAATCCGAAGGGCATTATTTTGACGGGCGGACCGAACAGCTGCTATGAAGAGGGAGCGCCGACATATACAAAGGAATTGTTTGAGCTCGGCATTCCGGTGCTCGGGCTGTGTTACGGTGCGCAGCTGATGCAGTTTGTGCTCGGAGGCGAGGTGAAGCACGCCCCGGTGCGCGAATACGGCAAAATCGAGGTGACGGTCGATCGTTCCTGCAGATTGTTTGAGAATGTGTCGGAGAAAACAATCTGCTGGATGAGCCACAATGATTACATCGCGAAGATCGCGCCGGGCTTCCGCATCACCGCGCACACGGCGGACTGTCCGGTGGCGGCGACGGAGAATGAGCAGCAAAAGCTCTACGCAATCCAGTTCCATCCGGAGGTGTTACATACACAGGAAGGCACGAAGATGCTGGAAAACTTTGTGCTGCGCGTCTGTGGCTGCGCCGGGGACTGGCGCATGGATTCGTTTGTGGAGGAATCCATCAAAGCGATTCGCGCGAAGGTCGGAGGCGGCAAGGTGCTCTGCGCGCTCTCGGGCGGCGTGGATTCGTCCGTGGCGGCGGTGCTGCTGGCAAAGGCGGTCGGCGAACAGCTGACCTGCGTATTTGTGGATCACGGGCTGCTGCGCAAAAATGAGGGGGACGAGGTGGAGGCTGTATTCGGCCCGGACGGTCCGTACCGCCTGAATTTTATCCGCATGAATGCGCAGGAGCGTTTTTACAAAAAGCTGGCTGGTGTTTCCGAGCCGGAGAAGAAGCGCAAGATCATCGGCGAAGAGTTTATCCGTGTCTTTGAGGAAGAGGCAAAGAAGATCGGCGCGGTCGATTTTCTGGTGCAGGGGACGATCTACCCGGACGTGGTGGAGAGCGGTCTCGGCGGCGAGTCGGCCGTCATCAAGTCCCACCACAACGTGGGCGGCCTGCCGGATTATGTGGACTTCAAGGAGATCACCGAGCCGCTGCGCGACCTGTTCAAGGACGA
>CANQEB010000152.1 GCA_947594085.1 uncultured Lachnospiraceae bacterium
GATATGGAGCCGGATATTATCATAGTTTCTGCGCTTGTTATGGGAATCGGGCTGTGGTTATCCGGAGCAGGTGATGGAGGCTCTGGAAAAGGGTGAGCTTACGCGGGACGACGTGGCAAAGTGTGCGAGGCGTGTGCTCGAGATGATCATGAAGCTGGGCTGAGAAAAGCAGAAATTTGCGTTGCGAGAAGGAGTCCGGGGACTGAGGAATCCTATCCTTAGTTCCCCGGATGTGATTTGATTAGGAAGAGAGAACCGGGAAAACACGGCGGGGAGATACGGTATGGAATTCAGAAAAGCGACATTGGACGATCTCGCGAAGATCATGGAAATCTATGCGCGTGCCCGCGTGTTCATGGCGCAGACCGGGAACCCGCACCAGTGGGGTGACGACGGCTATCCTTCGGAGGAGTTGATTCGCGAGGACATCCGGGAGGGCGTCAGCTACGTCGCGGAGGAGGACGGACAGATTGAGGCGGTTTTCCTGTTCCGCATCGGCGACGATCCGACCTACCATGTGATCGAGGGCGGAAGCTGGCAAAATGACGAGCCATACGGCGTCGTCCACAGGATCGCCACGGCGGGCCGCGTCAAGGGCGCCGGCGCGCAGTGTCTGCAGTGGGCCTTTGCGCAGTGCGGGAATCTGCGCATCGATACACACGATGACAACGTGGTGATGCAGCATGTGCTCGAGAAGAACGGCTTTGTGAAATGCGGCCGAATCTATCTGGAGAGCGGGGATCCGCGCGTGGCGTTCCAGAAAGTTCGTGTTTAGTGAACTAAACACGAAATGTGCGAAAATTAAAATGAGGTGACGCATAGATGGAAGAAAAGGAGATTATGGAGCTTCAGGTGGGAAATTACGCGGACATCGACTTGAACCGAAGTGTCCGCCAGGGTATGCCGGAGGTGATTTATGGCGCCGGCAAGACCGCGGAGCAGATTGTCGGCATCGCTTCAGCGATGAGAGATCGCGGGATCGCGAACATTCTGATTACGAGGCTGGATCCGGAGAAGGCGGAGCAGGTAAGGCAAGGAATTGTGGAGGAAGGAAAAGCACAAAGCGGGCAGGAACAGGCTCAGGAAAGAGCGGAGCAGGCGTCGTCTCAGGAAGAGACGGAAAAGGCTTCAGCAGATACGGATTTCCTGTACAATGAGGTTGCGCGGATCGGAGTCGTGAATTGCAAGGAGACCGAAAAACAAGGCAAGATTGTCGTAGTGGCGGCCGGAACAAGCGATCTTCCGGTTGCGGAGGAAGCTGCAGTCACGGCAGAGCTGTTCGGAAACTATGTGGAACGTATCTATGATGTCGGAGTGGCAGGCATCCATCGCCTGTTGAACCGACTCCCGGCATTCGAGGACGCCAATGCGGTGATCGCCGTGGCGGGCATGGAAGGCGCGCTGGTCAGTGTGATCGGCGGGCTGGTCGCGTGTCCGGTTGTCGGGGTCCCGACGAGCGTGGGCTATGGAGCCAGCTTCGGTGGCTTGGCGGCCCTCCTCGCGATGCTGAATTCCTGCGCGAGCGGCGTCAGCATTGTAAACATCGACAACGGTTTTGGAGCCGGAGTGCTGGCGTCGAAGATCAACCGACAGTCGGTGCACGAAGAGAAGTGACGGGAAGCCTGATTTGGAGCTTCGGAGGTGCTCGGACAAAAATTGCCGGATGACGCGGCGATATGGTTTAAAATAACGGCGGAGTTTCCGTGAAAGGAAGAGGTATTTATGAGTGAACTGTGGAATCTGTACGCGGCTTTTTTCCGTATTGGAATTTTGACGTTCGGCGGTGGTCTGACGATGCTTCCGATGCTCAAGTATGAGCTTGTGGAGAAGCGAAATTGGATCACGGAGGATGTGCTTCTGGATTGCTATGCGATTGGGCAGTGTACACCGGGCATCATCGCGGTGAACACGGCTACCTTTGTCGGCTACAAGAAGAAGGGGGTAATCGGCGGCATTGTCGCGACGCTTGGAATGGCGTCTCCGTCTATCCTGATCATCACGGTCGTTGCGATGTTCCTCGAGGCGATGATGAGCTATGCCGTTGTACAGCACGCGATCATGGGAATCCGCGGCGGTGTCTGCGCGCTGATGCTCAACACAATCTATGCGCTTGCCAAGAAGAGTCTCACGAGAAAGGATCAGGAGGGCAAACTTCATCCGGATAAGGTCTGTGTGGCGATCTGTGCTGTGGCGTTTTTGCTTGCGTTTTTCACGCCGATTCCGACGGTCGTGATCATCGTGTTCGCGGCGATCGCCGGAGTGATCATCGATAGAGTGGCGGGGGGTGTTACGGCATGAGTCAGGCGTTCCTGCTGATTTTTGAATTCTTCAAGACCGGATTGTTCGCGATCGGCGGTGGTCCTGCGACAATTCCGTTTCTGATGGATATGGCGGAGAAATATCCGTGGTTTACGATGCAGGAGCTCTCAAGCATGATCGCGATCAGCGAGAGCACACCAGGACCGATCGGATTGAATATGGCGACCTACGCGGGCTTTCGCACACTGGGACTGTTCGGCGGCATCGTGTCCACGCTGGCGCTCGTGCTTCCGAGCATCATTGTGATTATCATCATTGCAAAGTTTCTGGACGGTTTTCAGGAAAATCGCATCGTGCAGGCTGTGTTTCGGGGAATCCGTCCGGCGGTGACGGCATTGATCGCAGCCGCGGTCATCAATATGATCCGTGTGACACTTTTCACGGAAGAAGCCGGAAAGATAATTCCGCAATATAAAGGCTGTATCCTGTGTGTTATCATCTTCGCGCTGTTGCAGTGGAAGAAATTGCAGAAGCTTCATCCTGCGATCTGGTTTCTTGTCGCGGCGGTGGTGGGAGTCGTATTCCGGTTTTAGATGAAAGCATGCATTTGGCATGTGGATTTCTGTGACACAGACAACTGCAGGAAGTCAGGATATTGACGGTTGACCTCGGCATATGGAAAAGAGAAGGAGGCTCATATATGTACGAGTATATTCTTTTTGACCTCGATGGCACATTGACGGATTCTGCGGAGGGAATCGTCAATTCTGTCATCTATGCACTGAAAAAGAAGGGAATCGAGGAGCACGATCGGGCAAAGCTGAACGCGTTTGTCGGGCCACCGCTCATGGATTCCTTCATGAAATATTATGGAATGACGAAGGAAGAGGCCCGGGAGATGGTGCCGCTGTACCGGGAATACTTTGAGCCGAAGGGCTGGGCGGAGAATCGTGTCTATGAGGGAATTCCGGAGGCGCTTGCCAAGCTTCGCGCGCAGGGAAAGCATTTGCTTGTGGCGACCTCGAAGCCAGAGGCCTTTGCAAGGAGGATACTGGAGCATTTTGATCTAGCGCAGTATTTCGAGCTGATCCGCGGCGCCTCGATGGACGAGAGGATCAATCGCAAGGAGCAGGTGATCGCTTGTGTGATTGGGGAGATTGGCGAGGAGCACGTGAAAGAGATGGTCATGGTCGGAGACCGTGAACACGATGTGATCGGAGCTGAGTTGAATGGTCTGCCGTGCGTCGGGGTCCTGTATGGCTATGGCAGCCGGGAGGAGTTGGAGGCAGCCGGCGCTGTTGCCATCTGTCCGACGGTGGAAAAGCTGCCGGATTATCTTTGAAAGAGCAATACAGTAGCGCGAACAGATATGAATGTTGCAGACGAACTATTAAAATTGTTGTATAGATGAAAAGGTGAGCAAGGTTGATTAAAATTGCGGTAGTTGACGATGAAAAGGAGTGTCTGGAGAGAATCGACGGATATCTCGACCGGATGAGCGAATATCAGGTCGAGTGCTTCCTGACTACGAGCGCGGAGGAACTGCTGGAAAAGAGCAAGGCGGGCATGTGTTTTGACCTTGTTTTTCTCGACATCGAGATGGGAAGCATGACCGGGATTGAGGTGGCGAAACAGATCAGCGAGGGTGGCAGTGGCCCGCTGATCATTTTTACGACCGCACACAGCCAGTACGTCAAAGAGGCGTTCTATGTGAACGCGTTCCAGTACATGTTCAAACCGATAGAGTTTGAGGATTTCCGCTATGAGTTTGAGCGTGCGGCGAACGCGGTGCAGCGCAGGAATCGAACCTTTGAGGTCAGCCACGGGCATGAGAAGGTTTTGCTGAAGTGCTCTGATATTTTCTATATCGAGACGAGGGACAGGCATCTCTTGGTGAAGACGGCGGATCGTGAGTATTTGTACAACGGAGCGCTCAAAGAAGCGGAGCGGCAGCTTTCCGGATATGGATTTTCGAGGGCGGAGCAAGGGATCCTCGTGAACCTCGGCCACGTGCGGAAGCTGGAGCAGACGCAGGTGGAGCTGGACAACGGGGAGACAAAGTTCGTCAGCCGCCGTATGTACAAAGCGTTTCTGGCGGATCTGAACATGTACCTTTCGCGAAATGAATGAGCCGTGCCAGACGTCGAAGATTTTTCGAGGGTGGCACGGCTTTACAAACACAATGGAGAATCAGCCATGAATCTTATGCGAATCATAGCGAATCTGTTCGGCTGTATGATGAGTGTCTATATTGCGTTTGTCTACTGCGAGGCGTTCCTTCCGGGCAAATTCGGCAACGCCCGCGTGTGGATGATCCGCTGCGCGGCGTATGCGATCTGCCTGACGGACACGTTCTTCGTGGAGTTGCTCCCGTTGAGGATGCTGCTTGCGGTGTGCTGGATCATTCTGTTTACGTACTGCTATGAATGTCCTTTCCTGAAGCGCGTCTACTCAGCGCTGATTGTCTGCGTGGTCTCAAATATTGCCGAGGTGTTGACGGGAGTCACGACGGTCACGCTTCTGGGAATTGATATCAATGCGGTTCGTGACTCGGATTTCCTTTACAGCGTGAACGTCTTTGCGAGCAAGCTGATTGGACTTTTGCTGGTGAGGGTCATTTTGATCTTTGCGAAAAGAAACCGGGAGAGAAAGGATAACGGTTACTCGGCCGCGCTGCTGGTGGTCGCTTTGTTTATCTTGTTCCACATGGCGTTTTTCCTTCAGGCGACGCTCGAGGTCTACTCGGTTGGGAGAAATATCCTGGCGGTGGTCTCCATGCTGCTGATGGCCGGCGCTATGGTCGCCGTGTTTATTCTCAACAATCGCCAGACGAGGTTTCGGGAATATCGGAACCGGCTGAACGAGATGGAAAGTCGTTACAGTCTGCAGGTTAAAAACTATGAGAATCTGCAGGATAACGCACGCGCGGCGGACAGGAATGTCCACGACGTGAAGAATTTCGTGTTGGAGGTTCGTTCCTGTCTGGAGCAGGGGCGAGTTGACGAGGCGAAAGAGCGGTTGAGTGAGTACAGCGAGAGCCTTGCCCGGACGTCCGGCAGCTCGTCGGGTTCGCTGACGGTGGACGCGTTGATCGACGCCAAAAAGAAAGAAATGGAGGCACTCTGTCCGGACAGGCATGTCTCGGTGGTGCTGGGCGGGGAGTTTCCTATCGACGAGATCGATCTGTGTATCCTGCTCGGGAACGCGCTCGACAACGCGATCGAGGAGAGCAGGCGTATTGCCGATCCCAAAGAGCGATCGATCGAGGCGCGTGTGTTGCCGGGCGCGGGCGGCCTCTCGATCTTTGTGCGAAATAAGATGGCGGTAGACGAGGGGGCAGGCGATGTGCGCGTCGATATGCCGGAGTCAAAGCATGGGTGGAGTGTCGGTGCAGCGGAGCCGAAATATAGAAGCGGCAGCGGCGCGAAATCGGATTTGCTTAGAAGCCGGAAGGACGATCCGCTCGCTCACGGTTTCGGCATCGGGAACATGCGGGCGATCTGCGAAAAATACGGCGGCAGTCTGGAGATTGCGAAGCGCGGCGGCTATTTTGAGCTGAGTGTTTTCCTGCCGGAGTGAAAGCGGGAAAAGCGAGAAACAGAGTGAAATGAGAAACCGAGCGGAATGAGAAGCAGAGTGAAATGAGAAATCGGGCGGAACGAGAAACAGAGTGAAAAGGGAACGGAAAAAGGCGGATGAGAACCGCCCGGGAGGTGTGACATGAATACAGCGCGAATCATAACAGAGCTTTTCGGCTGCCTGGCTTCGGTCGGGATCTCCTGTATCTACTGTGAGGCGGTTCTTCCGGGGAAAAGCTGGAGCCGCATTCATGTGTGGGTCGTCCGGTGCGCGGCGTATCTGTTCTGCCTGGCAGGTTCCTTCCTCGTGGCGTCGACTCCGGTCAGGGCAGTGTTTATGG
>CANQEB010000153.1 GCA_947594085.1 uncultured Lachnospiraceae bacterium
GCTGATCTGTGTGGGCAACTGGTCCATCACCTGTCTGATGGAGGGCGAAGGGCGCTTAAAGGACATCGCGATCGCGATCGGCTACGCGCTGATCCCGATGATCGTGTGCTTCAACATCGGCACGATCTTCAGCCAGTTCGTCTCCCTGGAGGAGGGGGCGTTCTACTGGATCATCATAGCGCTGGGCATCGCCTACGGACTGATCATGATGCTGATGGGGATCATGGTGGTGCACAACTACACGTTGGCGAAGACGTTGGTGACGATCCTACTCACTTTTATCGCAGTGTTTATCATCATCTTTGTGGTGCTGCTGTTCGTGAATCTGATCAATCAGGTATACAGTTTCTTCTACAGTATTTACCAGGAACTGATGTACCGGGCATAGGAGGGGGACGAAATGCGTACAAGAAAAAAAGTCGTGATCGGGCTTGTGGTCCTCATCCTGGCGGTGGTCGCAGGCTGGTTCGGATGGTGGCTCTACCGCTACCACTTTTACAATGAATACAAGGAAGCGCTTTCTTCTTATGAATATGAGGAGGGTGGCTCCTTTACGCCGCTCGCGGAGGAGGAGAGCGATGTGGAGGGCATGAAGCTCGCGGCGCAGAACGATATCCTGAAGCTCTACGCGAACACGGAAACTGGAGAGGTGGCTGTGGTCGACAAGCGCAACGGACAGATTACCTACTCGAATCCGCCGGACGCGGATGAGGACGCGGTGGCGAGCGGCACGAACAAGAGCTTCCTGAAATCGCAGCTGATTGTGGATTATTTCAACACATCCAGGACGGAGGGCACGCTGGATTCTTACAGCTACTGTACGGAGAAGGAAGACCAGCTCGCGGTTGAGAGGATCGAAAATGGGATCCGCTTTCTCTACACGATCGGCGATCTGTCGAACAGGACCGGCCTTGTGCCGCAGTATATCAGCATTGAGACGCTGGAGAATGTGCTGGCGGCGCTCCCGGAGGAGGACGCAAGTTTCGTGGACATGAAATACATGGACAGCGATGTGGCGGAGAATTACAAGGAGCTGCTTCCGGCGGCCGCGAAGGGCGCCTCCCAGCTGCGAAAGCTGAACAAATATTTCGAGGAGGCAGGCTTCACGAACGAGGATTATCTGCGCGAGATGGAAAACTCCGGCGTGGAAGGCGCAGTGCCGATCTCCTTTGAGATTCCGTTGGAGTATCGTTTAAACGGCGACGCGGTGGACGTGTCCATTCCGATGAGTCAGGTGGTGGAGAACGGCGGGGGCGCGATCTTCCGCATCCAGCTGCTGCGCTATTTCGGCGCGGCCGGCAAGGACGAGGAGGGCTACATGCTCGTCCCGAACGGCTCCGGTTCCCTGATCTACTTCAACAATGGAAAAACCACGGCGGACAACTATTCCGAGTACATGTACGGCATCGATCCGCTGGCCGCGGAGTATACGGTGCTGGAGAACACGGAGAATCCCAAGTTGGCGCTGTATGGGCTCTTCCGCGAGAAGAACGGCATCTTCGCCACGATCGAGGACGGCGCGAGCTTTGCGTACTTGAATGCGGGTGTCGCGGGCAAGATCAACGAGTACAACTACGTGTATCCGACCTTCGTGATGCGCGGGAACGACAAGCTTTCCATGTTCGGCACCACCGGAAACGAGGCGGACATCCCGATCGTGGAGAAGAATTTCTATGACGCGAACCTCACGGTGAAGTACACGATGCTTCCCGAGGAGGACGCAAGCTACGTGGGAGCGGCGAATTATTACCGCAATCGTCTTCTGGACGAGGGCGTGCTGACAGCGAAGGAGGAGACGGACGGCGACATCAAGTTCTACTACGATGTGCTGGGCGGCGTGGACATGACGAAGTTCTTTCTCGGCACGCAATACCAGGGTCTGTACGCGATGACGACCTTCGAGGAAGCGCAGGAGATGTCGGACGACCTGAAGGGGCTGGGCGTCTCCAATCAGGTGATGAATTTCCAAGGCTGGATGAACCGCGGCTATTACCACGATGTGGTAGACAAGCTGAAGATCCCGCGGGCGGTCGGCAGCAAGCTGAGTCTGGGAACCTTAAACGACACGCTGGAGCGAAACGGCGGGACGCTTTACGCGGACGTGGCGCTTCAGCAGGTGACATACGTCAGCAAGCGCTACTCGGAGAACAATGAGACAGCGCGTTACTACGGCGGCGGCTACATCGCCGAGTTCGGACTGGTGAATCCGTCCACGTTGAGGCGAACCTCGGGGCTTGGCTATGAAGAGAACCATTACTATCTGATATCGCCGAAATTTCTGCCACGCTATGTAAACAGCTTTGCGTCCAAGATCCAGAAGTACAATGTGGACGGTATTTCCCTGAGGGATTTGGGAAATGAGCTGCATTCCGATAAGAAACGGACGAACGTCATCAGCAGAGAGCAAGCGCTCGATGTGGTGAAGGATTCCCTTGCGAAGCTCTCAGACACCGGGAAAAAGCTTCTCGTGAACGACGGAAACGACTACTCCTTCGCCTACGCGGATGACATCATCAACGCGCCGCTGACGGACAACGATTACTATATCGTGGATGAGACGGTTCCGTTCTATGAGATGCTGATCCACGGGAGCATCGATTACTCGGGTTCTGCGATCAACTTGAGCGACAGCTATGACCGCGCGGAGCTCGTGCTGAACCTGATCGAGACGGGCGCCTCCCCGCACTTCATGTTCTCGGCGAAGAATTCGAGCGAGATCAAGAACACGGGCCTGAACCGCTTCTGCTCCACGACTTACGAGAGCTGGAAGGACGACGCTCTCGAGATTTACACGGAGGTGAACGAGGCGCTGAAGGATGTGAAGGACAGTGTGATCGTGAACCACGAGATCTTGAATGACCACCTTCGCGTCGTCACCTACGAGAACGGCGTGAAGATCTACGTGAACACCGGGACGAAGGATGAGAGCGTGGACGGCGTTACGGTTCCGGCGAGGGCTTACGCGATAGGAGGTGAGGCAGATGAATAAGAAAAAGAAAAAGCTGACGCTTTCCAGAAAGCGCAGCATCACCGGCTTTCTGTTTATCCTGCCGTGGCTGATCGGTTTTATATGGTTCTACGCGAGAAGCCTGTTTCTGTCAATCGAGTTCTCCCTGTCGAACCTGACGGTGAACCCGGGCGGCGGATATTCGCTGGATTTTGTAGGGCTGGATAATTTCCTCTACGCGTTTCGCGCGCACGCCACCTACAAGCAGGTGCTGACCACGTCCATCGGCAACATGCTGATCGACGTGCCGCTGATCACCTTCTTCAGCCTGTTCATGGCGCTGCTTTTGAACAAGAAATTCCGCGGAAGGACGTTGGTGCGTGCCATCTTTTTCCTGCCGGTGATTCTGAATTCCGAGGCGATCACGGCCGCGATGAATCTGATCCGGACCATGATGAGCGGCGGTATCTCCAGCGCGAGCGCAGAGATGGCGGAGGCCGCGGCTGGGACCGGCGTGGGGCTGACCTACTATATCGAGATGTTCAGCAACTTAGGGTTGCCGGACTCGATTATCACCTACATCGCGGGGGCGGTGGACCGGATTAGCGATATCATAAACGCGTCCGGCGTGCAGATCATCATCTTCATCGCCGCGCTGCAGTCGATTCCGGAGTCCATGTACGAGGTGGCGAAGATCGAGGGCTCCACGGCCTACGAGACCTTCTGGAAGGTGACATTCCCTCTTGTGATGCCGCACATCGTCACGAATGTGGTCTACACTGTCGTCGACAGCTTCACGCAGTCTGAGGTAGTGGAGCTGGCTTACAACACCGCTTTCAAGGAGATGAACTACGGACTGAGCTCCGTGTTCAGCCTGGTGTCCACGGTGGTCACCTGTTTGATTCTGGTGATTGTCTGCCGCTTCATACAGAAGCGAACGTTCTACTATAACTAAGAAAGGAGAGAAAAGATGGAAAAGGCAAAGAAGAAATCATTGCTTGTCCGGTACCGCGAGTTGATGGCGGATAGTCAGTTCACCAACGACCGCACACGCTGGGCGGGCAATGTGAAGAAGTTTATCCTGTTTGCTTTCCGCCTGGTGCTGATCGTCGGCGTGTGCTATGTCATCTTAGGCCCGGTCATCGGTATCGTCAGCAGCTCTTTTTTCTCCGATGCGGACAGCTACAATCCGATGGTATACCTGATCCCGCAGGAGCCCACCTTAGGGCGCTATACGATGGCGGCACAGTACCTGAACTACGGGAAGACCGTGACGGCCTCCCTGCTGTACTCTCTGTCACTGATGTTGATTCAGGTATTCATCTGTTCCATGGTGGGTTACGGATTCGCAAGATACAATTTTCCGCTGAAAAATGTCTTATTTGCGTGCGTGGTCGTCATGATCGTCATTCCTACCGACACGATCATGCTCCCGCTGTATATGACATTTGCGAAATTTGATATCTTTGGAATTATAAAGGCAATACGGGGGGACGCTGTCAACCTCCTGTCCACGCCGATCCCGATGTACATTCTGACATTGTTCGGTTGTGGACTCCGATCCGGGCTGTACATTTACATTTTCAACCAGTTCTTCCGCGGACTTCCGAAAGAGATTGAGGAAGCGGCGTTTGTGGATGGAGCCGGGACGCTGTATACGTATTTTCGTATCATGCTTGTAAATGCGCTGCCTTCGGTCGTCACCGTAGCGATCTTCTCTATGGTGTGGCAGTACAACGATACCTTCTACGCGAACCTGTTTCTGATCAGCAACGACATCGTGATCAGTAAGCGCATCGCCACGATCGAAGCGTCGATTTCCAATGTGGAGAAGATCCTGGATCCCAATATCCTGGAGCTGTTTGTGGACGCGGGTATCGTGCTGATCATGATCCCGATTGTGATCATCTACATTTTGCTGCAGAAGCAGTTCATAGAGGGTGTTGAGCGAAGCGGTATCGTCGGGTAGGAGACAAAAAAAGAAGAAGGAGGATAAAAAATTGAAAGCAAGAAAAATCATCACGTTATCTCTGATGTCCGCCGTGCTCGGCACAGTGGCGTTCGGAGGAATGAATGCGATGGCAGGTGAAGACGGTGCGGCAGCGGCCAGCATCGACTTTGAGGACGGCCTGTTCGGCTTTGCGGGAGTGGACAAATCCGTGAATTCCGCGGGCGACGTCGGTTCTCTGGAAGTGGTTGACTACAACGGTTCCAAGGCGCTGAAGGTGACGTCCAATGGCAAGGCGATGTTCGTCGGTTTCCAGGCGGACGCGCTCCTGGGCGACAACATCGGGAATGTGGCTTCGATCGACATGACGATCGGAAGCGAGAACCCGGACGGCGAGTTCGGCGCGGTGTCCGGCAATATCTACGCTTTCGTGGGTGAGGATCTGGCGAAGACCAACAATCCGTGGTCGGTTTATCTGGAGACCGCGAATCCGAAGACTGTAAGCTATGCATTGCCGGAGGGAAGCACCATGGTTCCGGGCAGCTATATCGTCGTCTCTCTGGAGACGGATACCAAGAAAGACAAGGGCGCGACCCCGGCGAATATGTACATTGACGATATCGCGTTCAAGGATGCGGACGGCAACGTGCTTCCGGTGGATACCTCCGCGGAGTATGTGGCGGTGGCTACAGGTGTGGATCGCTCCAACTTGTATGCGCTGTCGGGGGCTGTGGAGTTTGCAGACTTCGCGTGCTCGGGCGACGGCTGGGCACAGAATGGCTTTGAAATGCCGCAGGAGATCCTCGACGCGCTCGTTCCGGGCAGCGTGATTGAGATCAGCTATACCAGCGAAGCGGGCGATATGTGGATCGTACTGCCGGATGCGACTGCAGGCTGGACGAGAATCGCGGACGGCAGCACCGGCGATCTGGCATTCATCAACAATTCCAAGAATATCGCGCAGATCACCTATGAGCAGATCGCTGCGGTTCTTGGCGACGACGTGAGCGCATGGGGTCCGAGACTGCAGTGCGAAGCGTCGGGCGCATGGGAAGTGCAGTCTGTGAAGGTCGGCAAGGCAGTGGTGCAGCCGGCGGTTACGAACGCGGTGGAATTTGCTGGCTTTGCGTGCAGCGGCGACGGCTGGGCACAGAACGGCTTTGACATGCCGCAGGAGATCCTCGACGCGCTCGTTCCGGGCAGCGTGGTAGAGATCAC
>CANQEB010000154.1 GCA_947594085.1 uncultured Lachnospiraceae bacterium
CAGGTAGGTCACGTGATCCGGCCATCTGTCGCCACATAAGAGAGTCGTACGATATGGTCTTTGTCCATAATGTTCAGGAGGAATTCTGCTTCCTCTTTACGGAGCGGAGTAAAGGCAAAATCATCCGACGCCATGATCTTCGACATGGCCGGGACTTTTTTCAGGCAGCGGAAAAGCTGCTCTATGTCTTCCGAAGAAATGAATATGTAGCCTGGAAACAGCCGCAGCACATGGATCTGGTTTTCTTGCTGCCGATGCCAGAGCTGCTCCACGTAAATCACAAAGCATTCCCCATAATACTTTTGGGGAACAATCCGACGGATCATCTCCACCAGTTTCTCTTCGTTTCCCGTATAGGTCTGTATCACATACCACGACATTTTGACATCTCTCCTATCTGTCACTTCAGCTATGTTACCAATAAGCTTTTCAGGCTATATCACCGATGCTTTTCCCATCTGCCCTCCAGACTATAGTCCATTCCTTGGCTACGTAAGTGATAGTCCAATGATCGATTTCACCAGGCTTCTCGTCTTCGGCAGGGTAGGCTTCGCCATTTCGACCTGTCCTCCCGGACCGCCCGAATATCCACTGCTTCCCCACATGCTGTTTACGACCATCTTGTAGGAATGTTTCTCCCACATCCAGCCTTCTACAGCACATATGCCGTGGCCGTTATGACCCCTTTCCGTGAAATCGTTGCCTCAAGGCCCACAATCCTCTTCCAGGTTTTTTCGCAATATATACTCTCAGTCCACTCCAATTGCCTGAAGCTTCCTCTTTCGCTCCTCGCTCATCCCGCTTCGGTATGTCTCCTTCTGCTTCCGGATCCACCGCCCCAGATGGCAGCCATCCTCCGTCACGTAGGCTACCGGGATGTTTAGATTGCCGTACTTTTTCCGGTAACGGCACGCCGCCGCATAGGAGCGCTCCCAGACGGCGTTGTTCTTGTTCTCCCAGATCATCCCGAGCTCATCCAGCCGGGCCGTCTGCTCTTCTGTCAGCTCCGCCCTGCCGCTTCCTTCATTCCTTTTTGCAAATCTTATATTTGCAATCCAGACGCCAAGCTTGACGCCGTCTGAATTTACGTAATAATACGGGACGTCCAGATCCCCATGCTCCCGATGGTACCGCACCGCAGCGTGATAATTCTGCTCCCACAGGTAGTCCGGCACGTCCCAGACCATGCCGATGGTCTCTAGCGCCCTGATCCGCTCCGAGGTCAAGTAATTTCCGCGGATGCCGCTTTTCTTATAAGTGCGAAGCTGCGCCAACCATTTTCCAAGGTCCACGCCGTCATACTTTCCGTCCCGCACATTTACCAGCAGGTCCCCGTGCTCCCGGTAGTACGCCTGCGCTGCCGAGAAATTTCGATCCCAATTGCGGTCGCTTTTCGACTCCCAACGCATACCAAGCTGATCTAATCTCGCGATCTGTGGCTCTGTGAGAATCCCTTTCACCTTTCCGGCATGCACCTTCCGCTGCGTGTCCAGCCATTGCCCCAGAGACAAGCCATCCTCCGTCACATAGCGTTTCGGAGCTTCCAGATTTCCAAACTCTTCGCAATATTTCTCCGCCGCCTGATACATCAGCTCCCACGAAGCACTCAACGTCTCGTTCAGCTTTCGAAACAGCCGCATGCAGTCCTGCACCTCATCTGTGATGTGAAAGTGCTCGTTGACGACCATTCCTGCTTCTCCACGGTCCCGGTAATACCGCACCGCGGCCTGCATCTCTTCCTCAACCGTCCCGATGCTGTACAGGTTCTCAATATTCATCACCACATCGAAGATCACCGGGTTCTCACCCTGCTTTTTTCCCGCGGACAGGGCCCGCCCGATCTGCTGCTTGTAGATGATCGGCGAGATCGTCGGCCGGAGCAGGATCACCCCGCTCACGTCATCCACGTGGATACCCTCATTCAGCATGTCAATGCAAAACAGAAGCTTCAAATGTCCGCTTTCATCCGCTTTGAATCTCTCGAACTCCGCTTCCGCCCGCGCATCCTCGGAATAGACCGAGTAGACATGCGGTTCAGTATCTACCTTGGCGAACCACTCCGGCACCTTTGCGATCATCTCCTGCATGTGCTCATAGTTCGCGCAGAATACCAGGTACTTGCCAGATTTATTTTTCATATGCTTCCGGAAGACCTCGTCCAGTCCGTCCGCCTTCTCCAACGCCCGTCGCAGCGCTTCCAGATACTGGTCTGCCTCCGCGCGCACCGCCCTGCTCTTTGCGTTTTTCACGCGGTCGCGGTACCGCTCTAGCTCCTTCTGGCAGGAGTAGGTCGAAAGGATGTATTTCGGTGGATTCAGGATCCCGCGCACGATGGCGTCGCCGAGCGTCATCTCCGAGGCGATGTTCCCGTCGAAAAGCTCATCCGCCATGTCACGCTGCCCATCCAGGTAGCGGACGTTCGTAGCGGAGAGTCCGAGCACCGGAACGTCCGAATATATTTCTAGAAGCTTCTGCAGCCCTTCGCCCCAGCGCTGCGCCCCGGCGCGATGAAACTCATCCAATACGACTAGATCCGGCCGTAGTTCCACAAGTTCTTTTTCCTGCATCAGCATAAGCCGCGCATAAGTACAAAACCGGATATTTGAAAAGCCTCCTTCGGCTTTTACGGCTGTAGCCCTGCATTTTTCTGAATTATTTGTATTTCGGATTGTATCATTCCGTACTTCCGACTTTTTCGTATTTCGAATCGTATCGTTCTGTGCTTCCGGCGCCGTATTGAAATGTGCTCCCTGCAACACCTCAAAATCAGCCGCCCCATTCGCTGCCTGCCAATTTTCCAGCTGCGTCCGGAAAATGTATTCAGAGGGCGACAACCAGAGGACAACTTTGTCCGGGTTTTCTTCACACAGCTTGAAACCAATGAAAGATTTGCCCGTGCCAGTCGGATGGATCACGGCCGCCTTGCCGGTACGCGCAAGCATGGAGACGGCAGCTTCATATGCAATTCGATTGTGCTCATACAGTTCTGCCATCCTGCCGTTCTCCTTTCTCCTTTTTGATGCATGAACCTAGACGGAGTTCTCCCCCCCCCATTGATAGAACTGGTCTCTGACTCCCGGCTTTATCTCTTTTTCAACCTTGTCGTCTCTTTTCCTGGTCTCTTTTTTCGGTCTCTTTTTTCAGTCCTTTTATGCGTTCAACGCCCCGACTTCCATCAGCAGCTTCTTTCTCTTGTCGCTCATCCTGCCGGATCTCGCATACCCTCTCTGGTTCACGAGCCAGACATACAGGTTCTGCCCCTGTGAGTCCCGGTAACCAACCGGCAATCGACTGTTCCCGTGCGCGCTGTAATACCGAAGCAGCTCGCCGTAACGACGCTGCCAGCGCTCTTCTCCTGCGCCTTCGGCGGCAAATGGAAGCGTTGCGAGCTTCTGCTTCTGCTCCTCTGTTAAGGCCCTTCCTTTGCGGTTTCCGAGCAGAATCTGTTTCTGCTCATTCAGCCATTTATTCAACCACACACCGTCCGCGATATAGTCGCCCGGAATGGAAAGATTGCCATGCGCAAGATAGTATTTCTTCACTTTCTCGAAGCACGCATCCCAGTCATTTCTCCGGGATCTGTCCCACGCCATGCCGATCGCCTCAAGCTGGGCGATGTGTTCATCGGAAAGTGTGCCTTTCACATATTTCTCACGACATTTCGAGAGCCACACGCCGAGCTTATATCCGTCCGGCGTGACATAATCGAGAGACGCGTCTGCTGCCCCATGCTGCTCATAATACTTCCTCGCCTCGGCGTAACCCCTGTCCCAGGCAAGGTCAGCCTTCGACTGCCATCGCATACCGAGGGCGTCCATCTGCGCAATCTGTGTGTCTGTGAGAGTTCCGCGGCGACCGTTCGGTATCGAATTCCTCGTCAGAGCTCCGTCTTCTCTCTTCGCATTCTGATTGCCTGCAGGAGCTCCGTCTTTTCCCTGCATATTCTGATTATCTGTGGAAGCCCCGGATCGGCTCCACACAGTCAAGGCTTCTTTCGTAATCCGGCTGTCTGTAAAAGTCCTGTTCCGGTACATCCTGCGCAGATCCGTCAGCCAGTTGTACAGCTTCACGCCGTTCTCGACATGCCCTGCCGGCACCTCCAGATTGCCGTGCTTTTCATAATAAGATCTCGCTGCTTCATAATTTCGCTCCCAGAGATAATCCGGCTGGTTCCAGACCATCCCCAGCTCGTCGAGGAGCTTTTCCCGCTCCTGCGTGAAATAGCCGGAGCGGATCCCATATCTGCGATAGGCGCGGACAGCCTTCAGCCAGCTGCCAAGCTTCATACCGCCTTCAGCAATATAGTCTCCCGGCACATTCAGGTCGCCGTGCTCCTCATAATATTTCCTGCACGCGGCGTAATGGCGCTCCCATGAGAGATCGTCCGCGCTCTGCCAGCGCATGCCGAGCACATCCAGCTTCCCGACGCGTTCCCCGTTCAGATTTCCCGCCATTTTCCCGGCTCTCACCTGACGCTGGATCTGCACCCATCTCCCGAGCGAGTATCCGTCCGGTGTCCGATACCTGACCGGCACATCGAGGTCTCCGTGCTCCTTATAATAAGCTTTCGCGCAGGCATACATGGTATCCCACGAAGCGGTGAGCGCCTCCTCCAGCTCATTGAAAAGCTTCCTGCAGTCGCACACTTCATCGACTACGCGAAATCGCTCCGCGACGATCCTGTCCCCTTCGCCGGAATAGTTGTAATAGGTAACGGCCGCCCGCATCTCTTCCTCAAGGGCTCCGATGCTGTACAGCCCGTCGAAATTATTCACAATATCAAAAATGACAGGAGTGTCTGTCTTGCCAACCGCCAGTGCCCGCCCGATCTGCTGTTTGTACAGCGTCGGAGAAACGGTCGGGCGAAACAGAATCACGCCGTCCACTCCGTCCACATGGATGCCTTCATTGAGCGCGTCTATGCAAAATAAGAGCCGCAGATGCTCCTTATCGTCGTCCGCCTTAAAATCGTCAAAAGCCTTTAGCGTCGTCGGATCCGGCGAATAGAGCGAATATACGTGTGGCTGTCTGTCAACCGCGCCGAACCATTCCGGGACATGCTCCATGCACTCCCGCATTGCTTCGATATTGGCGGTAAACACGATGTACTTGCCCTTCGGGTTATCCATATGCTTCCTGAATATCTCGTCAAGTCCGTCCGCCTTTTCCAGCGCGCGCCGCAGCGCCTCGTAATATTTTTCTGCGGTGTTTCTGACCGCCCTGTTCGGCGTCCGGCTGATCCTGCTTTTGAGCCTTTCGAGCTCCTTCTGATAGACGAAGGCTGCCATGACATATTTCGGCGCGGCAAGAATCCCCCGAACGATCGCCTCGCCCAGAGTCATCTCAGACGCGATGTTCCCGTCAAACAGTTCGTCAGCCATATCCCGCTGATTATCAAGGTAACGGATGTTCGTCGCGGACAGACCGAGCACCGGCACATCCTTGTGCAACTCGAGGAAGCTTTTCAACGCTGCGCCCCAGACAGTTGCGCCGCATCGGTGGAATTCATCCAAAACGATCATATCCGGCCTGATCTCCTCCATCTCCTCGCTGCTCATCTGTATAAGCTTTGCATAGGTAAGGAAACGAACATTCGGAAGGATACCGAAGCGATCGGATCCCTTTGCCGACGTCCTGTCCGTGGCCAGATCTGAAGATTCATCCGCCGCCTGCCAATTCTCCAGCTGCGTCTGGAAAATGTATTCGGACGGAGACAGCCAGCAGACCGTCTTGTCCGGAAAATCCTCACATAGTTTGAATCCGATGAAGGACTTTCCCGTCCCGGTCGGATGGACCACAGCCGCCTTGCCGGTCTCTGCAAGCATGGCCAGAGCCGATTCATATGCAGTTTGGTTGTGTTCATAAAGCCGGACACTCATAGCTGTTCACCTTCATTCCCTGCTTTTGAATACGCCATTGATCTGCCGCCAGCTTACTCCCCGGAAACGGCTGCCGCCGCTTCTCGAAAAGCAGCTTTCCGCCAGCGTCTTTCCCTGCCGGACCGTCTCGAATATTTACAACATTATCTATATAATGTGGTGCAATATGTAAGCAGATATTATTATAAAAATCTAATTCGAGACTTATAATAGC
>CANQEB010000155.1 GCA_947594085.1 uncultured Lachnospiraceae bacterium
AAGGTCACCACAAGCAGCCGGTCGATGTCGACCGGCTTTTCTCCCGTAATCATATCCAGGATCCGGGCCACCAGCACTGCCGTCTTGCCAGACCCAGCCGCTGCAGACACCAGAATATTACATCCACGTGTGTCTATGACCTTCTGCTGTTCCTCAGTCCATTTCATTGCCATATTCTTATTTCCTGCTCTCCGTATCCGCTGCGATCCGCTCCCACGCTTCATCCCTTGAAAGCTCCGCCGTCCGCCTCCTACACCTGCCCGGAATCCTGCGGTCAAAGCCGCACACATCTGCGTAAATGCAAAAATCGCAAGCGCTGTGCATCCTGTCTTCAAACGGGCTGGCCTCGATCTTTCCCTGCAAAATCTCTGCGGCCATATCTTCCATCTTTTTCGATACAAACCCGGAAAGCTGCTCAAACTGTTCTGTTGTCACGACATCCGAATTCGCTCTTAGCGTTCCATCCTTCTTAAGCCCTGCCGGGATCACTAATGAATCCCCGGAAAGCTCCGTATCCAGCATTCGAAGTACCTTCATGTCACTATTGAGCACCCCGTCCGGCCGCAGTTTTTTCAGGAGCTTTTCTTGCATTTGCTCATCCGTCGCATCGTCCTCCCGCTCCAGAACCGGATCATCCAGATGATAGTAGAAAATCCCCGCCGGAATCACCTGTGCATGGCTATTTTCCTTCGCAGCATCACTTTCCTGCACGCTATCGGCTACCCTCTGTCTCCCTTTTTCTTGCAGCTTGCGCTCCATTTCCAGCGCCGCGTTCAGATACACAACAAGCTGAAGCTGCATCCCATAGTAGAGTGAAACAGGATCGAACTTTGTCGTCCCTGATTTGTAATCCACAATCTTGACATACACGGTATCATCCGCCGTCGCCGTGTCAATCCGATCGATTCGTCCCTGGAGCCGGATCGTTCCACTCTCGCCGAAACGCACATGCACCGCCTCCAGATCTCCCGCGTTCGCAAAGGACACCTCGAATCCTGCCGGGCGAAATTTTCCTGCCAGAAGCTGTTCATGCATTGCCCAGGCAGTCCGGCACAGGATTCGCTTGACTCTGCGCACCGTATATTCTTCCCGCGCACTTCCATGCAAAACACCATTCCCGTACTCCTGCGCAACTGTATCCACACAGGCTTCCATGAGAACGCTCTGTTCCTCAACCGTAATGTCCGCCCAGTCACGGTCCGCGCTCTGCAGCTTTCGCGAGAACAGTTCCATCGCACGATGAAAAATGATACCCAAATCAACGGCTTTAATTCCATAGAGCTCCCGCTCAGAAAGCCGCAATCCGTACGACGCAAAATGCGCAAATGCGCACGCTGCAAACTGCTCCAACCTCGTCACGCTCGCCGTTATCGTCTCGCCGTACAATTCTCTGGATGTATGGTATGACAAGCTCTCCGCTCTGCCGCTCGCAAAAGCTGCTTTTGCAAGCTCTTGCACACGTGCCTGATACTTTTTATCTCGAAGATACATGGCATAGAGCTCCAGCCACTCTGGATTCTGTTTTCCGTCCCGAAGCTCCTGCAAGCCATGGGTCAAATACAGCATTCCATTTTCTCTCGATGTCACCTGGAATACAGAGCTTCCGGCATCCTGCTCCTGGACCGTCTGAATCTCAGGAAACAGCTTTCGTATCACCGACACCAGATAGGATGGCCGCATCACCTGTCCGTCTCCGCTCGAAGCACACCAGGACAAATATAAGTGATCCTGAGGTTTCGTCAAATTCTGGTATAGGTAAAAGCGTTGCGTATAGCTATTTTCACGCGCAGAGGGCGCAAGCTCAACTCCCGAAGACTGCAGAAGTTCCCGCTCCATATCGGAAACGATGCCCCCACCGTCCCCATGCGAAGGCACCCAGCCGTCATTCAGTCCAAGGAAAAACAGTACTTTCACATGCGCAAGGCGCGAGCGCTCGATATCGCCCACCTGAACCTGATCGATCCCCGGAGGGATAATGCCAACCTTTGCCTCTGCAAATCCGGCATCAAGGATCTCGGCAAACTCACTCCCTGTGACAATCTCATCCCCGAGCAAATCGACCATCTCATCCAGAAGCGCAATCAAAATGCCGTAAATCTGGCTATATTCCCGTGCATCTTCCCGCGCTCCACTCGCCTCAAGCGCTGACTCCCGGTCTTTCAGCTGCTGTTGTACGTGGCAAGCTTCCAGCAGCTCGCACAGCGCGTCCGCAAATTGCCGCAGTGTCGTATCTTTTTTGCGCATTTTCTGAGCAAATGGCAGAAGATCGGTCATCGCGCGTTCCCGCCATTCATTACACTGCGCAAGCTCCTCCGGACTCATCCCTTTCGGCAAATATGTCCATTCGCTTCCCCATCGGGAACGTCCACGGATTCCCGCCGCCAGCACATAATTCTCCAGTCGGTCGATCTCTTCCAAAGTCACATCCAGCATTCCCGTGCGCAGGCAGCGGAACACTGTCTCATACGAAAAATCCTTCTCTGCCATGCTCAACGCACCGCGCACAAATTCCAGACACGGATTCAGAAGAATATGCCGTGTCTCATCGAGGAAAGCAGGAACCTCATACATGGGAAATATTTTTTTGATATAATTGTCATATGAACTCAGGTTACCCGTGATGACAGCGATATCCTGATAACGGTATCCCTTTTCGCGCACCAGTTGGCTGATCGTGCGTGCCGCAAAATGAACCTCCTGCGCCGGTGTGGAAGATGTGTGCAGAGATATTTCATCCACGCCTTTTTCTTTTCCGGCGCTATATCCTCTTCCTCTTGCGCGGAACAAATTCTGCTCCAGATAATGCAGCATTCCTCCCTTGCAAAAACGCGGGATTTCCCTTTGCCCCAGCACAATCGGCTCTTCAATGGATGTCGTATCTCGCGCCGCCTCACTGACGCCACGAATCATCTTCTTGCTGAGCGCGAACAGCTTGTGCTCCTGGATCTCCCCATAGAACGATTCCCGCGCATCGATCGTCACCGTTATCCACACACGAGGGCACAGTGAAAGAAGCTCATGCAGCACTTTCATCTGGGAAGGTGTAAAGCCAGTAAATCCGTCAAAGGCAAGTGTACTCACGCGCAGCAGCTCAGAATCTGCAGCCACCTGGCAAAGCACATCCATCAACTCTTCCGGCTTCATGAACCGATCCCTCTGATATTCCAGGAAAGCACGGTAAAGCACTTTGAGATCTGCCAGCTTCGCATAAAGCAGCGGTCTCGTACCGGCAAACTCCATCATCTGCTGCATCTCAAAATCGGTGATCTCATACTGCATCAGCTCAGACAGCATAGACTTTACTTCCGAGACATAGCCGGGTCGATTCATCCTGCTGCCAAGCACCTGCAAGTTATCCTTCTGCTCCATCGCCACTTTGCGCAGCATCAGATTCTTTCCGGTCTCTGTGAGCACACTTCTCTTGTCTGCCCCGACCTCCTCAAAGATACGGTGTGCAAGCCGGCGAAAGCTCAGAACGTCGATATTCATAATGCCCCTGTCCGGATGCATTTTGACAAGATCCCTCTGCGTCTGCATCGTGAACTGCTCTGGGACAATCACTATGTAATTGCGCTCCGGATGCTTGCGAGACTCCTCAATCAGGCTTTGATAGAGAAGATATGATTTTCCGCTTCCAGAGTTGCCAAAAATGAATTGAAGTGACATGATTACCTCACTGTAATTTTTTCCCGCGCAAAAAGACACAATCAACCTTAAGATCCGCATCAAGGATGACAATGTCTGCATCTTTGCCGTCCTCAATAGAGCCTTTGCGATCGAATACCCCGATCACCTTCGCTGGATTTTCCGTAAAGAGCGGAAGCACTCTTTCCAGGGATTCTCCTGTAAACGCAAGCACGTTGCGCAACGCCTTGATCTGCGTCAATGTGCTTCCCGCTCTCGCGCCATTGGATACCAGCCGTGCATCTTTGTCCCTTACGATCACTTCATTGACACCGAGATGATACGTTCCGTCGGGAAGTCCTGCCGCCATAATAGAATCGGTGATCGCGACCATGCGCTCCCAGCCTTTCACCTTCAGCCAAAGCCGCACGATTCCGGGATGAAGATGCAGACCGTCGCAGATCATCTCACTGTAGATATCCGACTCTAACGCCGCGCCCAAAATCGCCGGCTCATGTCGGTCCAGACTCCTCATCGCATTGCCCGTATGCGTACTGCATCTGGCTCCTGCCTTGATCGCGCGTTTCGTCGTCTCATAGTCTGCACCTGAATGGCCGATCGCCGCCACAATACCGATTTTGCCAAGCTCCGCAATGAGCTTTGAGGCGCCTTCCAGCTCCGGGGCGACCGTCATATAGCGGATATTCCCCTTTGCGCGTTCCTGATACTTTTTCACCAATGCGATATCCGGCTTCCGAAGCAGATGCTCCGGCATTGCTCCCTTGTATTCTCTCGCAAGAAACGGTCCTTCCAAATGAAGACCCAGAAGCTGCGCAGCATCCGCATCGGACTGATCCCACGCAAGATACTGATCGATACACCTCTCGGTCTGCTCCGTCGTGTCCGTCAGGACGGAAGCAAGCCAGGATGTCGTTCCGTTTCCCGCGAAAAATTTCCCGATCTTTTTTAAACCGTCTGCGTCCGCATCGTTCACGTCAACGCCAACTGCTCCATGCGTATGTATATCGATCATGCCAGGAATCACTCTTTTCCCTGTAGCATCGATAATCTCACCATTCTTTTGAGGAATGCTTCCCTGCAGAATTTTTAATTTTCCGTCCGAAAGCATTACCGTAGCATGTTCAAATTTACGATTGAGATAGACTTCCCCGTTTACAATGTAATATGTTTCCAAATCGATCCTCCTGTCATCAATCGGATATTTTCTTCTCCGTGCCGTCTGTTATGTACGCCTCTGTCTCCACCGGCATATTTTGTTTCCTCAGCGAATGCTCCGCAAGGCGCTTGATCAAATAATACAATGTCGCAAAGAGCGGCACGCCCACGATCATGCCGAGGAAGCCCAGCAGCTTGCCGAAAAGCAACATTGAAACCGTCACGTACAGAGCTGAGAGTCCAGTCGAGTTGCCAAGAATCTTCGGGCCAATGATATTTCCGTCGACCTGCTGCAGAATAACGACAAAAATCACAAAGATCACACACTTCGCCGGCGACACCAAAAGGATCAGGAACGCGCTCGGCACCGCCCCGATAAATGGCCCGAACATCGGAATAATGTTCGTGACGCCGACAATCACACTGACCAAAAGTGCATATGGCATCCGCAGGAGCGTGAGGCAGATGAAGCAAATCACCCCCACAATCAAGGAATCGATCAGCTTGCCGGAGATAAATCCGCTAAAAATGCGGTCGGTCTGTCCTACCGCCTCCAGCACGGCATCGTTGAAGCGCTTGTTATGACTGACTGCAAAGAATAGCTTGCGGCACTGCGCGATGTAGCGCTCACGGTCCAACAGCAGGTAGATCGACACGATGACCGCTACCACAAGGCTGACCATCATAGATCCGATCGAGAGCACCTGTCCGGAGATCGTGGATACTGTAGAAAGCAAATGTGTCCGAATCCAGTCCGTCAAATAAGTCTCGGCGGACTCGACCATCTGCATCACCGCAGCTCCCGCCTCGCTGTCAGATTCGAGATATGCGCTGATCCTGCCAAGCTGCGCCTGCACCTGGCCGGGCAGTACCTTGACAAGTTCGCTCACGCTTCCCGCAAGCTGAGGCAGAACGATCGCGCAGAACAGCGCTAACACAGCAAAGGCCAAGAGCAATGTGACAAACACAGCTATGAGCCGCGCAAACTTTCCGAGCTTTCGAAATACCCTCTCAAAAAATGCCGCAATCGGGCACAGCAAATAGGCCAATACCATGCCGATCAGCACCGGCTCTAGCGCCGATAAAATCACCGCGAACATCCCTTTGATCTCGCCCAGACGGAAGAGCAGAAAGAAAAATACGATTGTCGCCGCCAGGCTGAAGAAGATCGTCAAGCCAAGCCTGCGATAGTCCTGATTTTTCTGTTCCATAACACATATCCCCCTCTAAATTTCATGGATTCATTTATCAGTTATTTTACATCAGATGCA
>CANQEB010000156.1 GCA_947594085.1 uncultured Lachnospiraceae bacterium
GCACCCGCCTTGTCATACACAAAATTGGCAAGCAGCATGTCTACACCGCCCTCGCCCTCAAGCTCCTTCATCCGCTTTACGATCTGAGCCAGCCCCTTTGTGTTGACCCAGTCGTCACTGTCCACGACCTTGTAATACACTCCGGACGCATTGCGCAATCCGGCATTGACAGCCTCTCCGTGGCCTCCATTTTCCTGATGTACCGCCTTAACCAGATTCGGATACCGTGCCGCGTAATCGTCCGCAATCTGTGGTGTCCGATCCTTCGTCGAACCGTCGTCCACGATCAGAATCTCCACATCCTCCCCCACTGGAAGAATGGACTGAATGCACTTCTCCATATAGCTCTCTGAATTGTAGCAGGGAATCGCCACCGTCAAGATCTTCATTTCTTAACCCTCTGTCTCCTCGTATTTTTCCTGTCCCAGCCGAATGCCGAGATAATTCACATAAGCTGCGAACGCCGCCGGAATCGGATATTCACGCTCTGTTTTGACCGTCTCGATAAAGAGCAGCTCTTCGCCATTGCCCCCGTCTGCCAGCTGCTTTCCTGCGTCTGAAGCATTCGGAACCTCTGTCGTGTGTCGCTCGCCTCTCTTTGAAATCTGACGCCACGCACACTCTGGCATCTCCTCCACGAGTACCATATACCCGATCATGTGCCACTCAATGTGGCTGAAAATATGCTTCGCCGGGGCGAGCGGCAGGATGCGGATTGGCTGAAATCCATACTCCTTCACTACCGCAAGCGCTTCCTCCCGGGTCAAATGTCCGTCATAATTTGGAAGTTCATACATGCCCGCAAGCAGACCTCTCTTCGGCCGGCGGCGCACAGCGGCACGCTTGTCATCGCGGATGACAAGTACCGTCCTGTCCTCTGTCCTGCGTTCCTTCTTGGCCGCTTTAACCGGAAAGTCCATCTGTCTGCCATTTTGGTTTGCGTAGCACAGAGTCTGCACAGGACATTTCGCACAATTGGGTGCTCCGTTCGGAAGACAAATCGTCGCTCCGAGCTCCATCAACGCCTGATTGTACGCGCCTGCCTGGTCTTGCGGCATAGCTGCGCGAAGCTCCTGCTCAAACCGCGCACGGACCGTCTGCCTTGAGATGTCTTCCTCATTGCCGCAAATCCGGCTAATCACACGCAGCACATTCCCATCCACTGCAGGAACGGCCTGTCCGTAGGCGATAGACGCAATCGCACCGGCTGTATAGCTCCCGATGCCTGGAAGCGTTATCAGCTCATCATACGTGTGCGGGAGCTCGCCGCCGTAGTCCCTCATCACAATCTGCGCCGCTCTCTGCATGTTTCTGACTCGATTGTAGTATCCAAGCCCTTCCCACAGCTTCAGAAGCCTGTCCTCCGGACATGCCGCCAACGCAGACGCGTCGGGCAACGCGGCCATAAAGCGCGCAAAAAAAGGCTTGACCGCCTCCACCCGCGTCTGTTGCAGCATAATCTCCGACACCCACACATAGTAGGAACTCGGATGCTCCCGCCACGGAAGCACCCGGGCATTCTTTGCAAACCACGAGAGGAGTGGGTCAGCGATCTGTGGCAGATTTCCTGTATCCATATAATTTCTCTTTTCGTTGTAGAAATCTTTGAACCAATCTATGGTACATTGTCTACGTGTATGATATCACTTTTCTGACAAAAACAAAAGAGAAAATTATGTGGTGATGAAGGTGGAATATCCCTGCCTGCGGAGCGTCTTTTCCATACGCACTGCATTGTCAAGCTGACGGAAGGCGCCGACTTGCACTTTATAATACCCATCGTCATACAAAATAAACGCCGGATAATTTTGTTGCTGCAGCCGATAGAGCAGGTCTTCCGCATATTCTCTGCGGCGGAAGGCGCCTGTCTGCACGCGGTATAATTTTTCTCCGCCGCTTCCCTCCGCGCTCCCAAGCCCTAGTGTTTCCAGAATCCCGTTCGCGATTGCCTCCGCGATCTCTCCAAACTGCTCGTCGAACCGTGCATTGTCAGCATCTGTGTTGAGAAACCCTGCCTCGACAAGCACTGCCGGCATCTTCGTTCTGCGCAGAACAACAAGCCCCGGGCGTTCCTTCACCCCAAGGTTGCGAAAACCCACCTGCTCCAGCTCCCTGTTAATTGCCTCGGCAAGCTCAAGCTTCTGTCCGGATTTGTCATATACAAGTGTCTCCACACCGGAATACTGATTCGCCTCCGGGCTCGAGTTTCTGTGAATCGAGACAAAAAAATCGCCGCCCTCCCGATTCGCAATCTGCGCTTTCTCAAACGGTTTGTCATACACATCCTCCGTCCGCGTGTAGGCCACTTCCACCCCATTTTCCACAAGGATTTCTCCTACTGCCATCGCGAGCTTCAGCACATCATCCTTTTCCTGCCTTCCATTGTACACAGCCCCCGGATCTGAGCCGCCATGCCCTGCGTCAAGAATTACCTTTGCCATACTTCCTCCACCCAAATTTCATTCAACATATCATATGCGGGCAGCTCGTTGCTGTGTGACAAAAAGGCGATACCTACATATAAAATCCCGGAGGTCACTCATATATGTCCTCCGGGATGCTCTTCTACTTTTTCTATATTCTCCCAATCAGCATTGTGGAAAAGCGTTCACAGGCTCCTGGCCGTCCGCTTTTATTTTACGGTAACAGTGATGACCACCTTTTTCTTGCCTGACTTGACCGTAATCTTCGCTTTGCCCTTCTTTCGCGCCAGCACTTTTCCACTCGCGTTCACGGCCACGATAGAACTCTTTGACGACGAGTACGTCACCTTGTCCGTCGTATTAACCGGCGTCACCTTAGGTACAAGCGTAAACATCTTTCTCGCTTTTACGGATATCTTCTTTTTGTTTAATTTTGCGCCCTTCGCAGAGACGGACAGTTTTTTCGTCGCTACCTTCTTCACCACAACCGTCACATCGGCTCTGAGCCCACTATCCATCTCAACCGTGACAATCGCTGTCCCTGCTGACTTCGCCGTAACTTTTCCGCTGGAATTCACTCCCGCGATCTTTTTGTTTGAGCTCTGCCAGAACGCGGCTGAATCGCCTTTGCTCTTCGCGATCACCTTGAGCTTGTATGTCTCGCCAACATTCAGGGAAATTCGATCGATATTCAACATGAGCGTCGGCTGCAGTTTCTCGATCTCTTCTGTCTGCGTGTAACCACATACGCTGCACTCTCTGCCTCGGATTCCCGCCTCGTGAACCGTAGCCCCCGACAGAATCTTCCACTCGCCAAACGAATGCGGCAGGCATGGAATTGTCTCCATTTGAACCATACCACATCTCGTGCAGGTGTAGCGCTTCTCCCCGGCGGAAATGCAGGTGGCCTCCTTTACAACGATCCCTCTGTCCATCGCATGAGCCGCCATCGGAAGGCCGTTGACAGGCACACATTCCAGATAGCTGACCTTAAGGCCATAATTTTTCGCGTAAGTCTCCGCCTTTGAATTTCTTATGACGGAAAGCGTAGAGCCCGAGCCAAAGGCAGTCTGGCCATCTGTATATATCATCTTAACATCGCGGGAATAGATTACCGCATTGACTCTCCCAAACGCACTGTGCTCAATCAGCTTCACACTGGCCGGGATCGTGACTCTGGTGATCAGCGTGTTCGCGAAAGAATGGTCACGAATCGTCTGAAGGCCCTCCGGCAGTGTGATAGATGTCAAATGTGTACCGTAAAACGCATAATTTCCGATGATATGGACGCCCTCAGACAAACCGCAATAGCTCAGGGCGCTGCACTCACGAAATGCTCCCTCCACGATCCAATCTACATTCCCCGGGATCACAATACTGCGCAAATTGGTGCATTTATAGAAAGCACGCTTTTCGATCTTTTTGACATCCTTTCCAATCTCGACCTCCACGCAAGGAGTCATGGCAAATGCATATGCACCGACTGTAGTAATGCCCTCCCCAATCACAATTTTTGAGATTTTGCTTCCTTCTTTATAAAAGGGGCTGTCGAGGACGCCTTTTTCACTGCTGTAATTCCACATATCACCCGTGCCTTCCAGCGTCAAGACCTCGTTCTGAAGTATCGCCCATACGTTTTCGCCACACTGAATCCCGGGATGTGGCGTCGCGCTCGGGCTTGGAGATGGAGACGTATCGGGAGTCGTGCCGGGAGTCGTACTTGGAGTCGCGCTGGGCGTTGTATCGGGAGTTGTACTGTCTCCCGGATTTTGGATGTCAGGACTCTGCGACGGCGTTGCCGTTGTCTCTGGGCTTGGGGTGAGCGAGGCACCCGGACTCGCTGTCGGCGACGCACTTGGCGTGGCATCGCCATTCTCCGCCGCCATGGCAAACGATCCTGTCGCAAGCAGCAGAACAACAAGACTGATCACCAGAAAAATTTTCCCTTTAAGCTTAGATGGTTTCATATTCTCCATTCCTCCTTCGCGAAAATCTGTCGTCTGGATTCAATTGAGCTTAATTGGATTTTAACACTTTCGGAACTCAGGTTCAAGCTTTTTTAAAATATTTTTAAAATATTTTGCTTTTTCTTAATATTTTTTCTTGAATCTTTTGTGAATCCCTTTGAACCTCTTGCTAAACCCTACAAATCTTGTGAAAACTCCTCACTAAACTTGTTGACTTCTTTGCTTTAAAGCGATATAATGTTACCGTTCGTGGACAGGCAAATCTTCTGTTCCCTGAACATGGAAATTGGACAATTTTTTGAGGAGGATAACACAATGAAAAAACAAATTATTGCTGTTGCGCTTTCCGCGGCTATGGCGGGAAGCATCGTAGGAATGAATGTAAGCGCGGAAGAGACCTACACCGTAGGTATCTGCCAGCTCGTGCAGCATGAAGCGCTCGACGCGGCTACCCAGGGCTTCATGGACGCCCTCACCGAGGAGCTCGGCGACGCGGTTAACATTCTCGAGCCTCAGACCGCGCAGGGTGAATACGCCAACTGCGCCACGATCATCAACGGCTACGTAAGCGAAGGAGTTGACCTGATCCTGGCAAACGCTACCGCGGCGCTTCAGGCTGCTGCGACCGCTACGGACACGATCCCGGTCCTCGGCACATCCATTACCGATTACGGCGCTGCGCTCAACATTGAGGACTTCAGCGGCACGGTAGGCACGAACATCTCCGGTACTTCCGACCTGGCTCCGCTCGACGGACAGGCCGCGATGCTTCAGGAACTCTTCCCGGATGCCAAGAACGTCGGTCTTCTGTACTGCTCCGCCGAGGCGAACTCTCAGTTCCAGGTTGACATGATACAGACTGCCCTTGAGGGGCTCGGCTACACCTGCAAGCAGTATGCGTTCTCGGATTCCAACGATCTGAACGCTGTCTGCACGACAGCTGCGGACGAGAGCGACGTTATATACATTCCAACCGACAATACGGCCGCTTCCAACGCCAAGATGATCGGTGACATCTGCGTACCTGCAGGCGTTCCGATCATCGCGGGCGAGGAAGGCATCTGCAGACGCTGCGGTGTCGCTACCCTTTCCATCAGCTACTACGATCTCGGCGTTGCCACCGGCAAGATGGCGGCTAAGATCCTGACGGGCGAGTCCAAGGTAGAGGAGATGCCGATCGAGTACGCTCCGGAGTTTACCAAGGAATACAATCCGACTATCTGCGAGGAGCTGAACGTCACGGTTCCGGACGACTACGTAGCGATCGAGGATGAAGCTGAGGCTGAGACCGAGGCATAATCCAGACTGACAAATTTGCCACTTCACATAGACGACAGCGGGAAAGGGTGCTTCCTCTCTCGCTGTTGTTTTAAAAACAATTGTGACCAAACATTATAATGCGGCAGTTCCAGTCCGCAGGAGGAATCTACATGAATATTATGAGTCTCATCAACGCAATACCGGGAGCCGCCGCACAGGGGCTGATCTGGGGGATTATGGCGATCGGCGTCTATCTGACGTTCCGCATTCTGGACGTCGCGGACCTGACCGTGGACGGCACGATGTGTACCGGAGGCGCCGTTTGCGTCATGCTCGTGCTCTCCGGCTGGGGCGAGGTAGCGGACGGATATATCGACATCAACAACAC
>CANQEB010000157.1 GCA_947594085.1 uncultured Lachnospiraceae bacterium
GGATTCCCTTGTGCTGCGCCAGTCTCACGGTAAACGCGAGGATGACAGCCGTGATCAGCACCGTCTTGACGATCACGTTGACCGTATTTTCCACTGCATATCCCTTTTTCTTTTTGTTCCTTCTGCTCAGAGCCTGCGACGCGATATAGATGAGCGCCGCGATCACCCCTGCGACGATGCAGGTGATATTCAGGCCCTCGCCGCCGAACAGATCCGGAATATAGCAGTTCGCGCCGCCACCGAACAGATTGACGAACGTCACGCAGTTCTGAATGGAGACGGTCATACCATCGAGCACCACATTGCTCAGTCCTCTAAAGATCAGCATGCCCGCCAGCGTCACGATAAAGGGCGGAATCCGCACATAGGCGATCCAGAAACCCTGCCATGCGCCGATGGCGATACCGATCAGCAGCATAATTAGGATCGCCAGGCCCATGTTCATTCCTTTGTTGACCATGAGCACCGCGCCGATCGCACCTACAAAACATACCACGCTGCCGACGGACAGATCGATATTGCCGCCTGTCAGGATGCAGAGCAGCATACCGGTCGCAAGGATAAATACATACGCGTTCTGCGAGATCAGGCTGCTGACATTCATCGGCAGGAGAATCGCCCCTCCGGTCCGCCACGCAAAAAACGCCGTGATCAGAATCAGCATAAAAATCATCGTATACTTTTTGATAAAATTTAATGATCGTGTCTTATTCATAATTCCTTACGCTCCTTTACTGCTGGATTTTAAAATATGCGACATGATGATTTCCTGGGTCGCCTCGCTGCCGTCCAGCTCGCCTACGATCCTGCCCTCATTCATGACATAGATCCTGTCGCACATCCCGAGGATCTCAGGCAGCTCCGAGGAGATCATGATAACGGTCTTGCCCTCCTCCACCAACTGATTGATGATGCAGTAGATCTCATATTTCGCCCCGACGTCAATTCCTCTGGTCGGCTCGTCGAGGATCAGCACTTTCGGGTCCGTGAACATCCATTTGGCGAGCAGTACCTTCTGCTGGTTTCCGCCGCTCAGATTTCCCACGTTCTGCTCCACGGTCGGGCACTTTGTCTTCAATTTCTCCTTATACTCTACCGCCACGCCGTACTCTTTGTCCTTGTCGATGATCTTGTGGCTGCTCACGCCGTCCAGATTTGCCAGCGTGGTGTTGACCCTGATCGGGTTGCTTAGGATCAGGCCGTTGCCCTTGCGGTCTTCCGTCACATACGCCAGACCGTGCCTGATCGCCTCCTGCACCGAATTGAGGTGCAGCTCCTTCCCGTCCATATAGATCTGTCCGCTGATGTTCGTTCCGTAGCTCTTGCCGAACACGCTCATGGCAAGCTCGGTGCGCCCCGCTCCCATCAGGCCTGAGATGCCGACCACTTCGCCCTTGCGGGCCTTGATGCTCACGCCATCAACCACCTTGCGCTCGGAGTAGAGCGGATGGTATACGTTCCAGTCCCTAATCTCCAAGCTGACTTCGCCGATATGTTTCTCGCGTTTCGGGAAACGGTCTGCCAGCTCGCGTCCCACCATTCCTTTGATGATACGCGCCTCCGAAATATCGTCCTTCTCCTTGTCCAGCGTCTCGATCGTGGAGCCGTCGCGGATGACCGTGATCTTATCCGCCACATAGGAGATCTCGTTCAGCTTGTGGGATATGATAATGGAAGTCATCCCCTGTTTCTTGAACTTGAGCAGCAGATCGAGCAGCGCCTTGGAGTCCGTCTCGTTCAGAGACGCCGTAGGCTCGTCGAGGATCAGCAGTTTCGCGTTCTTGGCAAGCGCTTTCGCGATCTCCACAAGCTGCTGCTTGCCTACGCCTATATCTTTCACCAGTGTCTGCGGAGTCTCCTGCAGACCGACCGTCTTTAGCAGCTCTCCCGCACGTCCGAATGTTTCGTTCCAATCTAATCTATATTTATGTCCTCTCTCATTGCCGAGAAACATGTTTTCACCGATCGTCATATACGGAATCAGCGCCAATTCCTGATGGATGATCACGATTCCTTTGCCCTCGCTGTCCTTGATCTGATTGAACCGGCAGACCTCGCCGTTGTAGACGATGTCCCCCTCGTAGGACCCGTAAGGATAGATACCGCTCAGTACGTTCATCAGCGTGGACTTGCCGGCGCCGTTCTCCCCCACTAACGCGTGGATCTCTCCTTCCTCCACCTTCAGGTTCACATTGTCGAGCGCCTTTACCCCGGGAAACGTCTTGGTAATATTTTTCATTTCCAGCAAAACCTTTGCCAACTGTATCCCTCCCAAACCAAATTATTGTTGCCGCGTTATATCCGAAAGAAACTTCCTGTATTTCTTGAAAACCGGCAGGCGGGGATACCCGCCTGCCGTATCACTATTTACTCATACGGAAACTGCAAAGCAGCTTTCCTCATATTTTACTGCAAATCGCTCTCCGAATAGTAACCGGAATCTACCAACAGCTCTTTATAGTTGTTCACGTCCGCGAATACAGGCTCGCAGAGATAGGACGGAACCACTCCCTTGCCGTTGTCATAGGTCTCTGTGTCGTTGACAGGCGCTTCGCCGCCCTTCATGATCGCGTCAACCATCTCTACAACTTTCGATGCGAGAGTACGCGTATCCTTGAAGATGGACATGGACTGTTTGCCTGCGATCATGTTCTTAACGTTGGCAATGTCGCAGTCCTGCCCTGTGATGATCGGCCAGTCGCCCGTGTAGTTCGCCTCCAGGGAATTCTCAACGCCGAGCGCCGTAGAGTCGTTGGAGCACAGAACCGCATCCAGCTTCGTACCGTCCGCATAGTTGGCAGAGATGATGGCATCCATTCTCGACTGAGCCGTCTCTGTGGACCAGTTAGCTGTGGCAACCGTCTCAAAATCCGTCTGGCCGGACTTCACTACCAGTTTGCCCGCGTCAATGTAAGGCTGCAGAACATCCATAGCGCCGCCGAAGAAGTATCTCGCGTTGTTGTCGCCGGGATCGCCTGTCACCAGCTCGATGTTAAACGGCCCTGCCGCATTGTCCAGATCGAGCTGATCCCTGATATACTCGCCCTGCTTTGTCCCTACCATATAATTGTCAAACGTCGCATAGTAGGAAACCGCGTCGGAGTTCATGATCAGACGGTCGTAAGCGATAACAGGGATATTCTTCTCTTTGGCCTGTTCCAGCACTGTCCCCAGCGAATCGCCGTCGATGGACGCGATAACGAGAAGCTGACAGCCGGAGTTGATCATATTCTCGATCTGGGAAACCTGTGTCGCTATATCGTTGGCAGCGTACTGAAGATCGACTTCATAGCCTGCCGCCTCCAACTCAGCCTGCATGTTGGAACCGTCCTGATTCCATCTCTGCAGATCCTTGGTGGGCATCGCCACGCCTACCTTGCCGCCGCCCGCAGCCGTATCCGCCGCAGCGTCACCTGTCTCCGCAGCGCTGTCCGCCGCCGTGTCTGCGCTCTCCTCCGTTCCGGATGCGGAATCGGAAGCATCGGCGGATGCCGCAGTGCTGCCGGAGCTGCCGGAATTGCCGCCGCATCCTGTTAACACGGATGCAACCATGGCTGTCGCCAGAATCATGCTCAACAATTTTTTCTTCATGTTTTTCCTCCCTTAATTTTATGTTATTTTTGGGTTCTCCGCAGATGCCGCGATCTGTATCCCGCCATCTGCATGATTTTAATTTAACACAAAAACGGTAGGAATAATTTATGATTTTCTTCACATTTTTAAATGGGATGTCAGCATAAAAAGGATGCAATAGCACAAATTTGTCCTGCCTTGCATCTTTTTTCAAAAAAATCCTATTGTATTTTCGCAGATTTCGTCACTCGTCCGTTTGCGGCATCTTCTCCGGCACGTTCAGATAGACGTCCTCCTTCAGGTGAAACCCGCTGCCGATGATAACGTCGTCTATATTATCCCGGTTCACGCTGACCGGCTCCAGGCCGATGTACGGGATCTCATAATTTCCGTTCTCCAGCACGGTCACATCCTCCCCCTGCAGGCTTTCTCCGCGCGCCAGGGCCACGGATGCCTCCGCCGCTCTCGTGGCCAGTTTCTCCACGGGCTTGTAGACCGTCATGATCTGTGTGCCTTCCACGATCCTCTGGCACGCAGCCAGATCCGCATCCTGTCCCACCACCGGAATATCGCCCGCCATGCGGTTCTCCGACAGGGCGCGCACCACCTGTGTGGCCAGATCGTCGTTGCCGCACATAATGGCGTCCGTCTTCTCTAAGAGCGCCTCGTGGCTGTATATGTAAGCAGCTGCCAGCTCGGCCTTCCAACCCTGCGCGTGGGCGGAGTCGAGAATCGTCACGCCGTTGTCCTCCATCACGCGCACAAACGCGTCCTCCACCATGGACACATTGCTGTCCGTAGGCGAGCCACCCAGCATCAGCACATTCCCGCCGCCGTTCTCTCCGCCGATCCCTTCGTCCACAAGCGCCTGCGCCATCATCGTCCCCACCATTTCGTTGTCAAAGGAAATATACAGATCCACGTCCGCATTTCTGATCAGGCGGTCGTAGGCCACGATCCTAATGCCCGCGTCCTTCGCTTTCTCCACGGACTCCTGCAGGGCATCCGAGTCAATGCATATGATGACGATAACGTCCATCCCCTTCCGGATAAAATAGTCGATCTGTTTCTTCTGCTCCTCAATGTCCCCGTTGGCATTCTGCACGTTGACCTCCGCTCCCAGTTCTTTCGCCACGGACACGAAGACGTCCCTGTCCCGCTGCCATCTCTCGATGACAAAGGAGTCAAAGCTCATGCCGATCCGGATGCCAGGCGCCTGCTCTTCGCTCTCTGTCTGATCGTCCTCCTCCCTACCGCAGGCCGCCACGCCCACGCACAGCAACAACGCTGCCAGCAGGAGTATCCCTCTACATGTTCTCATAGGCCGCTCCTCTCTCCGCCTTGTACTCCGTGGGCGTCACTCCTACGTTCTTCTTGAAGGATCTGCTGAAATAATTCGGATCCGCATAGCCCACCATGGAACAGATCTCCTTCATGGAGCGATCCGTCGTCGTCAAAAGCTCCTTCGCCCTGTCCATACGGATCCCCGTCAGATATTCCACAAATCCTTCGCCCGTCTCCTCCTTGAATATCTTGCTGAAATAGTAGGGGCTGATGTTCACCTGCTTTGACACGTCGTCCAGAGAAATATCCCTGCCGTAATTGTTCAGGATATATGCTTTCGCCTGCTCGATCAGCCCCATGGACTTCTCCGTGGCCTTGTGCAGAATGTTCCGGCACGCCTCCCTGATCTTGGTGAGAAACCACCCGCGCAGCCCTTCCATGTCTTCTCCCGCATCCATCACGGCGGGGAGATACTCCTTGCGGGTGTTGAACTCGTAAGTCATACCGCCGTTCTCGTAGGCGATATGCTCCGCCCAAAGCACAAATTCCAACACTTTCAGCCGAATATCCATCAGGCTGTCCGGATAATTCTGCGTCATCCAATCGAAAAACTCTCCCGCCGTCAGCGCCGCGCGGTTTACCTCCCCCTTTTTCACCTCTTCAAACAATCGTCTCTCCAGATGGATCGGATAGTTGCCGCCGTACTCGCAGCGGATCGGGAGATCGTCCGCGTGAGCCACGCTACCCGTAGTTCTGACGAGGGCGTTCAGCGCCTCCTCGTAGGAGCTCCTGGCCTCGCGCACATGCCTGACGGAGCCGATGCCGATGCGGAAATTGCCTCCCGTCTTTTTCCGCAGATCCCTGACCATCTGTCTGGACTTCTCGATCAGCCCAATTCTCGTGCCGTAGTCCATCTCTCCCTCGTCCCAGGGCGCCATGACGGCGATCTTATTCGCCATGACCGAGCCGACGATACAGCCTGGAAGTCCTTCTTTCAACGCCTCGCGCACCTCCTGCTCATGGCGGCTGATGCGCACGCTGCTCCCCACCGCATTGGTCATATGGCTGCCCTTCTGCGCGTCGCCGCAGACTAC
>CANQEB010000158.1 GCA_947594085.1 uncultured Lachnospiraceae bacterium
GCACAACGTCTCCCGCGCGAAGCTGGCGTACCTGATCGACGCGACGGCAGCGCCGGTGTGCATCATCGCCCCGATCTCCTCGTGGGCGGCCGCGGTCAGCGGGTTCGTGGAGGGCGAGGATGGACTGAGCGTCTTTGTGCGTGCGATCCCGTACAACTTCTACGCGCTGCTGACGATCGTTATGATGGTGGGCATGGTAATCCTGAAATGCGAGTTCGGCCCGATGGCGAAGCATGAGAAGAACGCGCTCAAGGGCGATCTGTTCACGACGGGCAAGAGTCCATACGCGACCAATGATGAAAAAGAGGCAGAGCCGAAGAACGGGCAGGTGAAGGATCTGCTGATCCCGATCATCAGCTTGATCGTCTGCTGCGTGATCGGCATGATCTACACGGGTGGATTTTTCAGCGGCACGGATTTTATCACGGCGTTCTCGCAGAGCGACGCGTCGGTGGGTCTGGCGCTCGGCAGCTTCTTTGGCCTGGTTATCACGGTCATCATGTACATGTTCCGCAAGGTGCTGTCCTTCCGCAAGTGCATGGATTGTATCCCGGAGGGCTTCAAGGCGATGGTGCCGGCGATCCTGATCCTCACGTTCGCGTGGACGTTGAAGGCGATGACGGACGGCCTCGGCGCGGATGTGTTCGTGGCGACTCTGGTGAAATCCTCGGCGGATTCTCTCGTGAATTTCCTGCCGGCGATCATCTTCCTGGTGGGCTGTTTCCTGGCGTTCGCGACAGGTACCTCCTGGGGAACGTTCGGCATCCTGATTCCAATCGTCGTCGAGGCGTTCTCGGAGACAAACGGGGAGCTGATGATCATCGCGATCTCCGCGTGCATGGCAGGCGCCGTCTGTGGCGACCACTGCTCGCCGATCTCCGATACGACGATTATGGCATCCGCGGGCGCGCAGTGTGAGCACGTCAACCATGTGTCGACGCAGCTCCCATACGCGATCGTGGCGGCCGCAGTGTCGTTCGTGACGTATATCATCGCGGGCTTCTCCCAGAGCGCATTCGTGGCACTTCCGTGCGGAATTATTCTGATGCTCGCGGTGCTGGTAGGAATCAAGAAGCTTTCGAGCGGGAATATGGCAGAGTGATGGCTTGTCATAGGTGGAAAAGAGCTTAGGTAAGGGGGAATAATTCATGAAGGTATTGATTATCAATGGAAGTCCGCGCAAGAACGGCAATACATCCGTCGCGGTGCGCGAGATGGAGAAGGTCTTTGCGGAGAACGGCGTGGAGGTCGAGACGATGCAGATCGGAAATCAGGCGATCCGCGGCTGCATTGCATGTGGCAGCTGTGCCAAGAAGGGAAAATGTGTTTTCGATGACGCAGTGAACGAAGCGGCTCCGAAATTCGAGGCGGCAGACGGACTGGTGGTTGCGAGTCCGGTCTATTACGCGTCCGCGAACGCGACGCTGATCGCATTTCTGGACCGGCTGTTTTATAGCACAAGCTTCGATAAGACGATGAAGGTCGGCGCGAGTGTGGTCTGTGCGCGTAGAGGTGGATGTTCGGCGACGTTCGACGAGCTAAACAAGTACTTCACGATTGCCAACATGCCGGTTGCTTCGAGCCAGTATTGGAACAGTATTCACGGGCGCGGCAAGGGCGAGGCAGAGATGGACGAGGAAGGAAAACAGACGATGCGTGTGCTCGCGCGGAACATGACGTTCCTGATGAAGAGCATCGCGCTCGGCAAGGAGCAGTTCGGGCTGCCTGAGACGGAGGAGCATGCGTGGACGCATTTCATCCGGTAAAGAATTCTATAGGTATTGCACTATAAGTCTGCTCAGAGTTTCGTGTGGACGGTGCGGAAATGCACGGAATACATCCGACGAGCTTTCGCAGACAAAAAATGATTTGCACAGATCCTCCCGGGGTACATACAGTATTTCGGGAGGCATTTTTTACGGGCACAATCCCAGAACCCGTTCTCTGCATGCGCTGATCGGATACCAGGAGCAGTCCCCACAGATGTAATCCATGATCTCGGGCGTGGCCATTTGATGAATCTTGTCAACCACGTCCTGATAAATGTATGATTTCTCTTCCAGATGGAAACATTCGGCTGTCCTGCGGTCAAATGTTTTCACTTTCTCATTCGTGCGGCAATGATCCTCGCCGAGCCGGTTGGGACACGCACTGCACAACTCGTCCGTGGAGAAGACAAGGGTCACCGGGGTGTGTTCCTCCGTGCGCAGTCGGTGGACGATCTCGTCCATATGTGTCTTGAAATTGTCGTCGTAGCCCGCCCCTGAGTAACCTTGCGTGCAGAGAAGATGGTGGGGGCGGAGACGAACGCTCTGCTCGCCTGCATTTTCCGGAACGGAATGTGTGCAAAGGTCAGGCGGATTTTTTCCTGCATTCAGCTCCATGCCAGACGCACCAGCCTTTCGCGGATCTTGAAGCCCATGACGGAGGCCAACACGGCCTTGATGATTGCTGTGGGAATAAACGGCAGGACGCAGGCGGTGATGCCGACCATGACGCCGGACTTCGTGATCAGGCAGAAGAACAGCACGCCGATCACGTAATTGATTACGGTACCGAGTACCAGCCAGAGGACAAAGCTCCATCTGGAGCTGTGGAAATGCTCCGCTCCGTGCCCGATTGCGAACGCCATGAGCGGAAAGGACAACAGAAAGCCGCCGGTCGGGTCGACGAAATACTGAAAACCACCGGTGAAGCCTGCAAATACGGGAGCACCGACCGCGCCGAGTAGAAGGTAGGCCAGCGCGGCGATTGTCCCTTTTTTTGTGCCGAGAATGACGGCGACCAGTGTGATCGCGAAGGTCTGCATTGTCATCGGCACACCCATCGGCATGGGTATGGAAATTTGCGCCATGACCGCGATGACTGCGGTGCACAGAGCAATCATAGTCAGGTCCTGAATCGAAAGCTTTGTTTTTTCCATTGTAAAAATCTCCTGTGAATAATTTTGGATCCGTCGATGTCCGGACGGAACGGCAATTTTTATCATGCTACCGAGGACGCTCCGGAAAATCTCAGATGAACCGGAAGCGCCCTCGACTGCAATGCACTGCAAGTATAAAGGATGCTCACTCGATTGTCAACTAAAAATAAAAATAAGTTGACAATTAAAATCGTCTAAATTTTCACCTTCGACCAAAATATGGGAGACATTTCCCGCGAAGTGTGGTAGAATTATGTCTAATTCATATATTGCTACACGGGCGCCCTGCAAGGGCTGTGCTGAACAAAACATGAACACGGAGGTGGTATATCATGGCACTGAAAGATTACAAATTCGACGGGAGCAGCAAGCTGAATCTGAAGAAGCTGCCGACGAACAGCAATAAGGATAAGGTAGACAAGGAAGAAATCCTGAAGAAAACGGAGAAGAACCAGTTGAAGATTCAGGAGCTTCAGGACAGATTATATGCGGATGGCAGGGAAGGCCTGATCATTGTACTTCAGGCGATGGACGCCGCCGGCAAGGACAGCACGGTCAAGCATGTGATGGGTGGAGTGAACCCGCAGGGTGTGGATGTGTACAGTTTCAAGCAGCCGAATTCGGAGGAGCTGGCGCACGATTTCCTCTGGCGCGTGAACAAGTGTCTGCCGCAGCGCGGAAAGATGGCGATCTTCAACCGTTCCTACTATGAGGATGTGCTGGTTGTCCAGGTACACAAGCTGAACAAAACCTACCATATGGCGAAGCGCATCACAGAGCAGGACGACAAGGATTTTTTCAAAAAGCGTTATCAGCAGATCTGCAATTATGAAGAATATCTGTATGAAAACAGTTACCGCACGGTAAAAATTTTCCTGAATGTCTCGAAGGAGAAGCAGAAAGAACGGTTCCTTGAGCGCATCGACACGCCGGCGAAAAACTGGAAATTCTCGAGCTCTGACCTAAAAGAACGGGCCCTCTGGGATACGTACCACAAGGTTTACGAGGATGTGATAAACGCGACGGCGACGAAGGAGAATCCATGGTATGTGCTTCCGGCGGATCAGAAGTGGTACACAAGATATCTTGTTTCGGAGGCGGTCTTGAGAACGCTTGAGAAGATCGATCCGCAATACCCGAAGATGCCGAAGGAAGAGCGTGCGATGCTGAAGGATTGCAGGGAGCAGCTCATGAAGGAGAAATAGAGAAATCGATATGGCCAAGAGATGATGTAGAATCCTGACAGGAGCAGAATATTTTTAGAATGAGAAAAATTGGGACGAAGGATCCCGGAACGGAGTGAAATTATGGGTAAGTATTTCGGAACGGACGGCTTTCGCGGCGAGGCGAACAAGAAGCTGACGGTAGAGCACGCGTTCAAGGTGGGACGCTATCTTGGCTGGTATTACGGGCAGGACTACAAGGCGCGCATCGTGATCGGCAAGGACACGCGGCGTTCCAGCTACATGTTCGAGTATGCGCTGGCGGCAGGGCTGACAGCCTCGGGCGCGGACGCGTTTCTGCTGCATGTGACGACGACGCCGAGCGTCTCGTACGTGGTGCGGACGGAGGATTTCGACTGCGGCATCATGATCTCCGCGAGCCATAATCCCTACTATGACAACGGGCTGAAGATCATCAGCGGTAGCGGCAAGAAGATCGAGGCGGAAATCGAGGAGCGGATTGAGGCGTACATCGACGGAGAGATCGGAGAGCTCCCGCTCGCGACCGGCGAAAATATCGGCCGCACGGTGGATTACATTGCGGGCCGGAACCGCTACATTGGACATTTAATCTCGCTGGCGACGCGCTCATTCAAGGACACGAAGGTAGGGCTGGACTGCTCGAATGGCAGCTCCTCGTCGATTGCGAAGAGTGTGTTCGATGCGCTCGGCGCGAAGACTTATGTGATCCACAACGAGCCGGACGGCACGAACATCAATAAGGACTGCGGCTCCACACATATCGAAGAACTTCGAAAATTTGTACTGGAAAAAGGGCTGGATGTCGGGTTTGCCTATGACGGTGACGCGGACCGTTGCATTGCTGTGGACGAGAACGGCCGCATCATCGACGGCGATTTGATCCTTTACATTTGCGGTAAATATTTGAAGGAAGAGCATAAGCTGGCGAACAATACAGTTGTGACGACGATCATGTCGAACCTCGGGCTCTACAAGGCATTTGACAAGATCGGAATCAACTATGTGAAGACTGCGGTTGGCGATAAGTACGTCTACGCGAACATGGTGGAGAACGGACACTGTCTCGGCGGCGAGCAGTCCGGGCATATTATCTTTTCTCAGTTTGCAACGACCGGCGACGGCATTCTGACTTCTCTGAAGGTCATGGAGGTCATGATGGAGAAGAAGATGAGCCTTGCCGCGCTGGCCTCGGAGGTAAAAATTTATCCGCAGCTTCTGAAGAATGTGCGCGTGGCCGATAAGCAGGCAGTGAAAGACAACGCGGCCGTGCAGGCGGCGGTGAACGCGGTGGCGGAAACGCTCGGAGAGGATGGAAGAATCCTCGTCCGCGAAAGCGGCACGGAGCCGGTGATCCGCGTCATGGTGGAGGCGGAGAGCGACGAGCTCTGCGCGAAGTACGTGGACAGCGTGATCACCGTGATCCGGGAGCAAAGCCTGACGCAGGAATAAGGAAGGGTGGGAAATTCCCATGGAGCACAAATGGAAGCGCCTGATCGCGTATTACAGGCCGTACCTGAAGCTGTTTTTCAGCGACATGTTTTTTGCTATCCTGGGCGCGGGTGTGACGCTTGCGATTCCGCTGATCGTGCGCTATGTGACGACGAGCGTGGTTTTGCTCCCGGGCGGCGAGGCGATGCGGATCATCCTTCGCCTTGGCGTGCTGATGGTGGCGCTGGTCGCGGTAGAATGGTTTTGTAATTTTTATATTGCGTATTTCGGGCACATTATGGGTGCGAAGATTGAGCACGACATGCGCAATGAGATTTTCGGGCATTACCAGAAGCTGTCCTTCGCCTTCTATGACAACCAGAAGGTCGGGC
>CANQEB010000159.1 GCA_947594085.1 uncultured Lachnospiraceae bacterium
CCGTAAATATTTTCGCCGATAAAATAGTCAATCAATTCTTCCTTACAAAATCCAAGTTCTCGGATCCTGTGTATATTTTTAGGATCAATCTGAGATCTCTCAATCAATTCAATCGCTTTATTAACAAAGTTAAGCATCTTTTTCTCATCTTTACCTTTATATCTCAGCGCTCTTTCCACCTCACTGCCTATGTTGGAAATTTGCTCCCCGACAGACATAGTGAACCATCTTACATTTCTATCCATTTATTTACCACCTCGGCAATTTTCTCTCGCGCTTCAGGAGACGCAACCGTTCTTCCCGCCCTCGGATATCCCGCTTCACGATTCCTGGGCGGATTAATCAAGGAATCATACTCTATCTCAAAATCCTCAAGATTAATATTAATCCCATACAAATTCTTGTTAGCAGAACCATTTTTTAAAAGATAATCTTCCAGATCAGAATGTAGTTCTGCATTTATCGCCAGCAGTTCACGCTCCACGTCAACCACACACTTTACAATATCCTCAAAAAAATTCTCTTTCTCCCCAAGCGTTTTCAAATCTAATAATGATTCTTTACCGATTCTTTCTTTTAATATTATCATACAATCCTCCTAATCAAAATAGGCTATGCTATGGAAACATCGGCGCCTGCCGCAGCCCTTCTGCCTCGTCGATTCCAAACAGCAGGTTCATGTTTTGCACCGCCTGTCCCGCCGCGCCCTTGACGAGATTGTCCATCGCACCCATCATGATAATGCGCTTCGTGCGCGAGTCAAGCTTGAAGTTGACGTCCACGAAGTTGCTGCCTTCCACCCATTTCGTCTGCGGGCAGACGTCCTTCGGCAGCACGCGGACAAAGCGCTCCGCCGCATAATATTTGTCGTACGCTGCCTTCACTTCCTCATAGGAAACGTCCTTCTTCAGCGATGCGTACGCTGTGATCAGAATGCCGCGGTTCATCGGCACAAGATGTGGCGTGAAATTCAGCACGACCGGCTCACCCGCCGCGTAGCCAAGCTGCTCTTCAATCTCCGGCGTGTGCCGGTGCGTCGCAACACCGTACGCCTTCATGTTTTCGTTGACCTCGCAGAACAGGTTGTCGGTCTTCGCCCCACGCCCCGCGCCGGACGTCCCGGACTTCGCGTCGATGATAATCGTTGCGGGATCGATCAGTCCTTCCTTCAGAAGCGGATAGATCGACAACGTGCTGCAGGTCGGATAGCAACCTGGATTTGCGATCAGCCGCGCGCCTTTGATCTGCTCCCGGTTGAGCTCACACAGGCCGTAGACCGCTTCATCGATATACTGCGGCGCCTTGTGCTCGATCTTGTACCAGTCCTCGTATATTTTTACATCCTTGAGCCGGAAATCCGCGCTCAGATCAACAACCTTCGTGCCAGACAAAATCTCTTCATTCACGAGAGACGCGCACAATCCCTGCGGCGTCGCCGTGAAGATCACATCCGCCTGCTTCGCGAGCTCATCCATATTATCGTCCATGCATTTCGCGTCGACCAGCTCAAACATATTCTGGTAGATTGAAGCGTAGCTCTGATCTACATAACTTCTGGAACCGTACCAGACAATCTCCGCCTCCCGGTGCCCCAGCAGCAGCCGCACCAGCTCGCCTCCCGCGTACCCGGTAGCCCCAATGATTCCAACTTTTATCATACGATTTCCTCCATCCTCCTGTATGATACCTGTTTTCACACTATATTTCATGCAATTTATCTCACGGACAGATATCTGCTGATTCTCAAATATCAGCCGTACACTCGCATATCCGCTGCCCTCCAACGGCAGTTGTGTGCTGACTTTTCCTATCATAACCTATCCGACAAAAGATGTAAAGTATTTTCGTCTTGCATAATTATACATAAATTATGAATAATATTCAAGTTTCTTTTGCATTTTCTACAAAATAAATTTTCTCTCTTGCATATTTATGATATCTGCGATATACTTGCAGACGATGTGAGCGCCATAAACTCAAGGCGGTTTTCCAGTGCATTCGCACATCTTTTGGGCAAGCTGTGGAATTGTCTCCACATCGAAATCAATTTTCAAAAAAAGACAAACGAAATGAGGAGGATTTCATTATGAAGGAAAAAGTGGTTCTCGCCTATTCCGGCGGACTCGACACGACAGCCATCATTCCCTGGCTGAAAGAAAATTTTGATTACGAAGTGATCTGCTGCTGCATCGACTGCGGTCAGGGCAACGAGCTGGACGGACTCGAGGAGCGCGCGAAGCTCTCCGGCGCTTCCAAATTATATATTGAAAATATCATCGATGAATTCTGCGACGAATACATCATGCCTTGCGTCGAGGCAGGCGCCGTCTACGAGCACAAATATCTGCTCGGCACGTCGATGGCCCGCCCGGCAATCGCGAAGAAGCTGGTCGAGATCGCGCGCAAGGAGAACGCTTCCGCGATCTGCCACGGCGCTACCGGCAAGGGCAACGACCAGATCCGCTTCGAGCTCGGCATCAAGGCTCTGGCTCCGGATCTGAAGATCATCGCTCCGTGGCGCATGACCGACGTATGGACCATGCAGTCCCGCGAGGAAGAGATCGAATACTGCAAAGCGCACGGCATCGATCTTCCGTTCGACGCGAGCCACAGCTACAGCCGCGACCGCAATCTCTGGCACATCAGCCACGAAGGTCTCGAACTCGAGGATCCGGCCAACGAGCCGAACTACGACCACATGCTTGTGCTCGGCGTGACCCCGGAGCGCGCGCCGAACGAGGGCGAATATGTCACCATGACCTTTGAACAGGGCGTTCCAAAGTCCCTGAACGGAAAAGCGATGAAGGTCTCCGAGATCATCACGGAGCTGAATAAGCTGGGCGGCAAGCACGGCATCGGCATCGTCGATATCGTTGAGAATCGCGTAGTTGGCATGAAATCCCGCGGCGTCTACGAGACCCCGGGCGGAACGATCCTCATGGAGGCGCACGACCAGCTCGAGGAGCTGATCCTTGACCGCGAGACGCTCGAGACGAAGAAAAAACTCGGCAGCCAGTTCGCGCAGATCGTCTACGAGGGCAAATGGTTCACCCCGCTGAGAGAAGCAATCCAGGCATTCGTGGAGTCCACGCAGAAGTATGTGACCGGCGAAGTGAAGTTCAAGCTCTACAAGGGCAACATCATCAAGGCCGGCACCACCTCGCCATACAGCCTGTACAACGAGTCTCTGGCTTCCTTCACGACCGGCGAGCTGTACGATCACCACGACGCGAGCGGCTTCATCACCCTCTTCGGCCTGCCGCTGAAGGTTCGCGCGATGAAGATGGCAGAGGTCGAAAAAGAGAAATAATACGATTGGGGACAGTCGAAGTTTTCGACCAGAATAATCATTTGAAATATAGCAGACGGGACTCCCGGAAAACAGAGCAATTTCTGATTCCGGCAGTCCCGCTTTTATTGCGCAGGAATTATTTCAAATTCCCTGTTCAAAATGCAATGCTGATAGATGCGATCTGATCCTGTGACTTCAATTCAAAATTCACTTCACCAGTGCAAAGAAATCATCCAGCTCATCCGTCTCGCACTCGCCCTTCTCCATCCAGAAATCGGCCATATTCTGGCTGATCGCAAAGATGGAATTCTCATTGCCAGCGTCGTTCAGAGTCGCGTTGTCGTCTCTTCCGTAAAACTGCAACCCGCTCACATCGCCAGCAATGTCCTCGGCTGTCACTTCCTCGAAGCCGCTTGCCATCATTTCATAGGCCTCGTCCGGATTTTCGTTCAGGAAATCTATGGCCTTGTACCAGGCCTCCGCGACCGCCTCAACGACCTCTGGGTTCTCCGCCGCGTAGTCGGTGTTCACGACAAGCGAGTCAAGGATCGTGTTCGGGTAATCCGCGCTCGTCGCCAGCGCATGCGCGCCCTCGACCGTCTCAAGCGCCTCGGAAAGCTCCGGTTCCCACATAATCGCCGCGTCCACCTGGCCGCTCATAAATGCAAGTCCGGCCTCCGTCGTGTCGCCCATATCGATCACATTCAGGTCATCCTCCGTCAGGCTACTGCCCTGCTCGAGCGCCGTCAGGAAAAAGTAGTAGGATGACGCGGACTTGTCAAGCGCCAAGGTCTTGCCTGCCAGATCGTCGAGCGTCGCAATGTCAGCAGAGGCAACCAACCCGTCTGCACCCACCGAAGCGTCCATGGTCAGGACAAAGCGGCTCGTCGCGCCATTTGCAAACATCTTGATATTCGGATCCTGCGCAGTCGCCAAAAACTGTACGCTGCCTTTCGTGATCAGGGCCGCATAAGTGGACTCATCCTCGATCACCTGAATATCCATGTTGATCCCGGCATCCTCAAAGTAGCCCTGCTCCTGTGCGATGAACATCGGGGAATACCCGGTCCAAGTGCAAAACGCCATCGTGACGTCCTTCGGCTCTGCCGCTGAGGCCGTCATTGCCCCGCAGAGCAGGGCCACTGGTATTACTGTCATCCATTTCCTCATAATATCTCCTCCTCTTTTCCTTTCATAGGCCGCAGCTATGCAATGTGTTCATAACTGCAGATTTATTAAACCGCCATAGCGGACAGTTTCGAAAAGATATGCTCAGCGGTCCATCGCCGCGTCGTTGCTCTCCTGCCAAAGCATATCCATAATGCGCTTCTTTGTCGCAAGGAATTCCGGTAGAATAAGGGAATTGTGATCCCTCTCGCCCGGAATATCCACCTCGACAACCTCCCGAACCGTTCCGGGCCTGCGGCTCATCACATAGATGCGCTGCCCCAGCAGCACCGCCTCGTCGATATCATGCGTGATAAACAGAATTGTCGTCTTGGTTGTCCTGCTGATCCTCGCCAGAAGCTCCTGCATAACTACCCTGGTCTGTGCGTCGAGCGCCCCAAACGGCTCATCCATCAGCAGTACCTCCGGTTCATTTGCAAGCGTGCGCGCGATCGCCACACGTTGTTTCATCCCGCCGGAAAGCTGCTTCGGCAACGCATTCTCGAATCCGGTCAATCCGACCAGCTCAATGTACTCCCTTGCCTTTTGAGCGCGCTGCGCCGCCGGGATCTTTTTCATTTTCAGCCCAAACTCGACATTCTTCTGAACCGTCAGCCAGGGGAAAAGGCTGTAGCCCTGAAAAACCATGCCGCGATCCGCACCAGGCTCCTCGACCGGCCTGCCATACCATGAACTTTCGGAAATACAGACCCTTGATTGGTATGAAAACGACTGCAAGTACGAAATTTTTGCCGATTACCTCAATTTAAGCCCCGAGCAGATAGTTGAGCTTGCGCTTTACTACTATCAAAACGGAAAATAAACGCCGTAAAAAACCATACTCTGATAGGGTATGGTTTTTATATACAAAAATTTTATTGTATGTTACACCGCATAACAGCCTAAAGTAAATGCGGCTTTAAATTACGCCGTTTGATTTACTTTTAAAATTTATACCCATTTAAAAATATGCTTATCCCCACTTGACTATACGGCTGTAAAAATGTATAATCATATATATAAAATACGCAGGAAGAAATGTCAAAATATTTAATTGTCTGACAATTTAACCTTCCTATCTTAATTGAAAAGGGGCGATTATAATGGCTTTATTCAGCACAATGAGCAAAACTGAGCTGCTTAATGCCCAATCGGAGCTGCTTGATAAATATAACAGATTCAAGGCGGGAAATATTCAGCTCGATATGTCCAGAGGCAAGCCCGCACCCGCACAGCTTAACATATCAAACGACATACTTAAGCTCTCTATTGACGAATACATAAATTGTGACGGTATTGACGTGCGCAATTACGGTATACTTGACGGTATATCGGAGTGCCGCAGGCTGTTTTCCGAGCTGCTGGATATACCGGCAGACAATATAATCATAGGCGGCAATTCCAGCCTTAACCTTATTTACGATGCCTTTACAAGGCTTTATATCTTCGGTTCGCTGGGTTCAAAG
>CANQEB010000160.1 GCA_947594085.1 uncultured Lachnospiraceae bacterium
GGCAGTGGGACCTTCTTCCCTTCTTCCTTGGCATCCGGGGCGCGGTCACGGACGGGCATAAGTATGTGCCGGATGTTGTGGCGAAGGGGGCGAAAGTGCTCGTCGTAGAGGAGCCGGTGGAAGCGCCTGGAGACGTGACGATTGTGCAGGTGGAGGATTCGCGCTATGCGATGGCTTTGATCTCGGCGGCGTATTTTGATTACCCGGCCAATGAGATGAAGATCATCGGCATCACAGGTACGAAGGGCAAGACGACGACGACCTACATGGTGAAATCCATTCTGGAGTCTGCGGGCTATAAGGTCGGTTTGATCGGGACGATTGAGATCATCATCGGAGATGAGACGATCCCGGCGGAACACACGACACCGGAGTCCTACACGATACAGGAATATTTCAGACGCATGGCGGACGCGGGCTGCCAGATCGTCGTGATGGAGGTGTCCTCGCAGGGGCTGATGCTGCATCGGACGGCGGGGATCCCGTTTGAGCTCGGCATTTTCACGAACATTGAGCCGGATCACATCGGACCGGCGGAGCACGCGAGCTTTGAGGATTACATCGAGTGCAAGAGCAGACTGTTCAGGCAGTGTAGGCTCGGCATTGTCAATGCGGACGACGCGCATCTGGAGGCGATTCTGAAGGGACATACTTGTGAGGTCGAGAGCTTTGGGCTTTCGAAGGATGCTGACATTCATGCGGAGAACCTGCAGCTTGTGTCACGGCCCGGCTATCTCGGGATTGCGTACCATGCGGTGTGCGCAGGGACGTCGTCCGGCGGCGATCCGAGGCGGACAGAAGAGGGTACGGCCGAAGCGCTGCAGGAGGGATCAGCCTGCGATTCAAGTCATACAGAGACGAATCAAACCGACGCTCTGTGCAGAGAACCTGCGGAGTTCGACGTCGAGATCGATATTCCGGGCAAGTTCAGCGTTTACAATTCGCTGACGGCCATCGCGATCTGCCGGCATTTCAAGGTTGCGGTCGACGATATCCAGAAGGCGCTGAAGACGGCGAAGGTCAAGGGCCGTGTCGAGATGGTGAAGGTGTCGGATGAGTTTACACTGATGATCGACTACGCGCACAATGCGATGGCGCTGGAGAGCCTGCTGACGACGCTTCGGGAATATCATCCGCATCGGCTGGTCTGCCTGTTCGGCTGCGGAGGGAACCGCTCGAAGCTGCGCCGCTATGAGATGGGTGAGGTATCCGGCCGTCTGGCGGATCTGACGATCATCACCTCCGACAATCCGCGCTATGAGAAGCCGGAGGACATCATTGCGGATATCATCACCGGGATGGAGAAGACCGATGGAAAATATGTGAAGATCACAGACCGCAAGGAGGCGATTGCCTATGCGATCCGTCACGGTGAACCGGGCGATATCATTGTGCTCGCAGGAAAAGGGCACGAGGATTATCAGGAAATTGAAGGAAAACATTATCCAATGGATGAGCGAGTGCTGATCCGGGAGATATTAGAAGGAAGATAGAGAGTTCTATGGAATTGTTTGCGGATATCGTTATTGATATCTCACACAGCAGGCTGGATCAGACGTTTCAGTACCGTGTCCCTGAGGCACTTCAGGACATTCTGGAGCCGGGCAATGTTGTCGAGGTCCCGTTTGGGCGCGGCGACCGTCCGACGAAGGGCTATGTGTTGAGAATTACAGAGTACAGCACGTGCCCGCCGGAGAAGCTTAAAGAGATCACACATATTGAGACGGATCTTGCAGGAGCGGAATCAAAGCTCACAGCGTTGGCGCTCTGGATGCGTGACTATTACGGCTCTACGACGGTACAGGCGCTGCGCACGGTTCTGCCATTTCGGGAGAGGGCTGCACAGCGGAAGAAGAAAACGGTCGTGCTGAAGCTTACGCAGGAGGAAGCGCTTGCAAAGCTTGAATTTTTCCGACAGAAGAACCAGAGGGCGCGGGCACGGCTTTTGGAGGCGCTTGTCCAAGATTCGGCGTTGCCGCAGGAGATCGTGACCGGAAGTCTGAAAATCACAACCTCAGTGTTGCGCGCGCTCGAAGAGCAAGGGGTGATCGCCTGCGAGTCGCAAAAGGTCTATCGGACTCCGGAGGTGTTGCGGCGACTGAGAGAGGAGAGCGAGGGCGGACGGGGCATAAGCGCCGCGTCGGACGGGGAGATTGTCTCAGATGTCGCTCCTGCGGACAGGTTTCTTGAAGAGCAGGCGTCGACAGAAGCGCCCGGAAAGACAGGGCAGGCAGACAGATCACAGAGCGAAGAAAAGAGAGAAAAGCCGTCAAAGATCCGTCTCAACCGGGAACAGCAGGATATCGTCGACGCGATTCTGGATGAGTGGGATGATCCACAGTGTCGCGAGTACCTGATCCACGGGGTGACGGGCAGCGGGAAGACAGCAGTCTATATGGAGCTCATCAGCGCTGTGCTGCACAAGGGAAGGCAGGCGATTCTGCTGATTCCGGAGATCTCGCTTACATACCAGAACGTGATCCGCTTTTACCACAGGTTTGGCGATCGTATTTCGGTCCTGCATTCGCGGTTGTCACAGGCGGAGCGCTACGATCAGTTTGAGCGGGCGCGCACAGGTGACATCGATGTGATGATTGGACCGAGGTCCGCACTGTTTACACCGTTCCAGAAATTGGGTATTATTATCATAGATGAAGAACATGAGCCTTCTTATAAGAGTGAGACGGTTCCGCGCTATCAGGCGCGGGAGACTGCGCAGAAGCGTGCTGCGCTGGAGAATGCAAAGCTCGTGCTTGGCTCTGCGACCCCTTCTCTCGAAGCCTATTATGAGGCTGAGACAGGGCGAAGCAAGTTATTTACGATGAGGCAGCGCGCAACTGGTGGAACGCTGCCGTCTGTGATAATCACCGACATGCGCGAGGAACTGCGGGATGGGAACCGCTCTATTCTGAGCAGAAACTTATATGAGAAGATCGGAGATCGGCTGGATAAGGGACAACAGACGATGCTGTTTTTGAATCGAAGAGGCTATTCTGGCTTTGTTTCCTGCCGCGCATGTGGTCATGTGATCAAATGCCCGCACTGCGATGTCTCATTGTCGCTCCACAGAAATGGAAAACTGATCTGCCATTATTGTGGTTATGAGCAGGAGGCGGTCAGACGCTGCCCGGAGTGTGGATCTTCCTATATCGGCGGATTCAAGGCCGGGACGCAGCAGATCGAGGAGCTTGTTTCGCAGAATTTTCCACGTGCCCGTGTACTTCGTATGGACGCCGACACGACGAGAGGAAAGGACGGTCATGCTGAGATTCTGCATGCGTTCGGCAACGGAGAAGCGGATATTCTCGTGGGGACACAGATGATTGTCAAGGGACATGATTTTCCGCGTGTGACATTGGTCGGTATTCTGGCTGCGGACCTCTCGCTGAATGCCACGGACTATCAGGCCGCGGAGCGCACATTCGAACTTTTGACGCAGGCGGCCGGCAGAGCTGGCAGGGGCGCGCAGGCCGGGGAGGTCGTGATCCAGACCTATGTTCCGGAGAATTACGCGATTACAAGCGCGGCGGCGCAGGATTATATCTCATTCTACCGACAGGAGATGGAGTACCGCAGATTGTCTGGCTATCCGCCTGCGGGGGACATGATGGCGATACACTGTTTTTCGGAGGACCAGGAGAGGCTTGGTGTGGCGGTTGATTATCTTGCCCGCTTCGCACGGCAGATCGCGCAGCGCTATGAAGCGGATGTCATGGGTCCGGCAGACGAGGTGGTGTCGAAGATCAATGACGTCTATCGAAAGGTAATATATGTGAAGCATGCGCGGTCAAATGTGCTCACTGCGATGAAAAATATCATTGAGCAGTATATTGAAATCAATGCCGGTTTTCAGGATATACGAATACAGTTTGAAAGACGGTGACGATGGTTCGACATGGAGTCGAGGTTTTTAGTACAATATACATTTGGAGGTTTGAGATGGCACTAAGACAGATCAGGATCATGGGTGATGAAAAGCTGGAGAAAGTGTGCAGGCCGGTGACAGAGATGACACCGAAGCTAAGACAGCTGGTACAGGATATGTTGGATACAATGTATGACGCGAACGGTGTGGGACTTGCCGCGCCGCAGGTTGGTATATTAAAGAGAATTGTGGTAATTGATATAGGGGATGGGCCGATTGTCCTGGTGAATCCGGAGATTATCGAACAGTCCGGCGAGCAATCCGGCCAGGAGGGATGCCTGAGCCTTCCAGGGCAGGCCGGGATTGTGACGCGCCCGAATCATGTGAAGGTAAGGGCGTTTGATGAGAACATGCAGGAGTTTGAGCTGGAGGGCGAAGAGCTTTTGGCGCGGGCAATCTGCCATGAATGCGATCACCTGGAGGGTATCATGTATGTGAGATACGTGGAAGGTGAGCTGTTTGATGTTACTGAGGAAGAAGAGGCTGAGGAAGAAGCAGCGGAGAGCAAATGACAGTTGAAGGCAAGTAACAGTGGAGGATCACATGATTCGAAATGTTGTTTTTATGGGGACGCCGGATTTTGCGGTGGGAACGCTACAGGCGTTGATTGCTTCCCAGGATTACAAAGTGCAGGCGGTGTTTACACAGCCGGACAAGGCGCGGGGACGCGGCAAGGCGATGCAGATGCCTCCGGTCAAGGAGATTGCGTTGGCAGCTGGAATCCCGGTATATCAGCCGGAGAAAATTCGAGAGCCAAAGTGGATAGAGGTGTTGCGCAATCTTAGGCCAGATGTGATTGTCGTGGTCGCGTTCGGACAGATCATACCGGAGGAAATCCTGAAGCTTCCGTCGGGCGGGTGTATCAATGTCCATGCGTCGTTGCTCCCGAAATATCGGGGAGCGGCACCGATTCAGTGGGCTGTGATAAACGGAGAGCGTGAGTCCGGGGTCACGACTATGCGTATGAATGCGGGCCTGGACACTGGAGATATGATCATGAGAGAGATTGTGACGCTTGCGCCGGACGAGACCGGAGGTAGCCTGTTTGACAGGCTGAGCGCGGTGGGAGCATCCCTGCTGCTCAAGACGTTGGAGGCAATAAGTGACGGCACCGCACAGTATGAGCGACAGCCGCAGGAGAGCCCGACGCCGTACGCGGCGATGCTGACGAAAAAGGACGGACGAGTGGATTGGACGAAGAGCGCGGCAGAGATTGAGCGGCTGATTCGCGGTCTGAATCCCTGGCCGAGCGCGTACACGACATACCGCGGGAAGACGTTGAAGCTCTGGGCAGCAGAAGTCTGTGACGATATGGAGAGGGAGAATTGCACGGAACTACAGGCGGGAACCGCGGCGGAGATCACGAAAACGACTTTGAAGATTCAGACGGGAAAAGGGCTGCTCTCGATTTTGGAGCTGCAGCTGGAGGGAAAGAAACGTATGCCTATAGACGCGTTCCTGCGCGGTTATCCGATAGAGGCGGGGGAACGTTTCGGAGAAGAATAAAAAGAGAAGGACAAACAAATCAAAAAAGATCATACGGATAAGGAGTTGATTTTATGTATGGCTATGGAGGATACCGCTACATGTTTGACTGGACCTACCTTTTGGTCCTGGCAGGGCTTGTGCTCTCGATGATTGCTTCTGCAAATGTCAACGGGACGTTCAACAAATACTCGCGTGTTCGGGCGATGTGCGGCATGACCGGGGCGATGGCGGCACAGAAGGTACTCCAACTGTCTGGCATTACAGATGTGCGCATCGAACACATTGCGGGGAAACTGACGGATCATTACGACCCCAGGACCCGAACGTTGCGGCTTTCAGACAGCACGTATTCATCGAATTCGATCGCGGCCGTCTGCGTGGCGGCGCATGAGTGTGGACATGCGGTACAGCACCAGGTCGGGTATGGCCCACTGGTTCTGCGGAGCACCCTGGTGCCTGCTGCAAATTTCGGATCGACGTTGGCGTGGCCAGTGTTTTTT
>CANQEB010000161.1 GCA_947594085.1 uncultured Lachnospiraceae bacterium
GCTCTCGTGTCCAGCCATACAGACAGAGGTAAGAATTGCCGATCGGCTCATAGTCGACCTCATAGTCCACGCTGATGCTTCCGAGCTCCTGCCAGGTCTTCGTGCAATCGAATTTCTGTCCCCGGCGGAACAGGGCGCTGTTGATGTTGTCCCACTCGCAGGTGAACGTGCCGTCGCCTGTCAGCGTCATAGTGGTGTCGCCCTCGTCCTTCCAGAGCTCGTATCCATAGCCATCTTCCTCACCGATAATATTTTCAGTGATTACAGTCTGCTCTGCTGAGGTCGCAACGTCCTCTGTCAATTCCTGTGTCTGGGCCTCTGTAGGCTCTGCTCCGGAGTCTTGTGCCACATTCTCCGTTTGTGTCTGTTCGTCCGCAGTCGCGCCATCAGTCGCATCCGCGCCCTGCGACGCTGCCAAATAGATCATGACCACACCAAGAATCAATGCAGCACCATGCAGAATACATCTTTTCCTTCTATTCATCGCCCGTCATCTCCTCTCTGTTTGGATTCATTCAATATGTATGAGAATGCACAACAGCCATGCATTATGTATCTTCTTCAGCCCTGAGTTTATTCAGTTCCTTAATAATCGCCGGCAGCGCAACATTCGCCTGCTCGCTGATGAAATAATCCGCGTCCTGGTCTCCGTGCGCGGTTCCCGGATGGATCAGGATCACATTATGTCCCTTGTAATACTTTAGAAACTGCTGTGCCATTTCAGACTTCATATAAGCGCCTGCAAGGAGCAGTGTGTCTGCTTTGGAAACTTCCTCGGCGGCCTTTGTCATGCGGCCGATATTGACCATCTCACCCACCAAAGTCACACCCGGATGGATGGGAACCCGGCATTTCTCGCAGAGAGGAACTTTTTTCGCATCGCGCAGGTACTCCATTGGGTATTCCCTGCCGCATCGCGGGCAATGATTTTTTTCGTATATGTTTCCGTGAAGATCGTATACATTCTGGCAACCAGCCCGCTTAGGAAAATCAAACAGCTGCCGGCTGATTGTAGCCTTCAGCACGCCCATGCGCTCCAACTCAGCGAGAGCCTGAAACGACACTCCGGGATCTTCCTTTGCCTGATTCAGAACCTCGTTGCGGTAAAATTCATAGAATTTCTCGGCGCGGGTACTGAAAAACTGCGCGCTGAACAACTCTTCTGGGGAATAGTCGTATTTCATCTCAATCATATATGCCGTATCCATATTTCTCATAGAAGAAATCCCGTCCTCTACAATCATCTCACGGCCTGACAAGCAAACGACATAGCTGCTCTTGTGTAAGATTTCTGCAATCTGTCTGTAACTCATACCTGCACCCCCAATGTTATTCCCAAATATGTTCGCATGTTACTTGACAAAACGGTCAATTGCTCTGCTAAGTTCTTCTATCTCCTGCATATCGCCAGATTCAATCGCGTCGACCAGGCAATGTTTGATGTGATCCTGAAGAATCACTTTCCCCGTATTGTTGATGGCCGCCTTCACCGCAGAAAGTTGAATCAGCACTTCACTACAATCTCTGCCGTCCTCAACCATACGCTTGATGGACTGCATATGACCAATCACCTTCGAAAGGCGATTTAGCACGGCCTTCGTATTCTCATGCGTGTGTGTATGCTCATGCTTGTGTCCGGTCATCCCAGCGTGGGTATGTGTGTGCTCATACACGACACCGTCACTGCCCACATGGGTGTGCGTGTGCTCATATACATGTGGCTCCGCGTCTGAGCGGGCGCAGGTATGCACATGATCATGCACGGATTCTCTATCGCACTCATGGGTATTTGCCAGATCATGCATTTCATCATGCACCTGTGCGTGAATATTCCGTTCGTCAGAATTTGCCATAAAACTATCACCCGATTGTATCCCTCTGATACACCATTATTTTATTTTGGAATGTCTGTTTTTTTCTTTCGGCCGCGTGTGCTAGCAGCAGCCTTCGCCTCTTCCACTCTCATACACTTAAACACAGAAATTCCCATCGGAGGTACAAGCACCTCGATCGAATCACTCCTGTCGTCGCATGGACTCTTTTTCGAGGTCTTGACGCGCGGATTGACGTTTCCATCTCCGCCAAATGCCGTGCTGTCGCTGTTGAAAATCTCCTTGAATTTGCCACTATAGGGAACGCCTATCTTATGCTTTGCGTAAGCGAGCGGCGAGAAATTGCAGACTACAAGCAGATCATCCTCAGAGCGGTTCCCTCTCCGCATGAAGACAAGCATGTTCTCATTTGCAGAGATGTTGTTGATCCACTCGAAGCCAAACGGATCATAATCCTTGCAGTACAGGGCCGGCTGCTCCCGATAGAGACGGATCAATGCCTTGACATAGTTTTGGAAATTCTTATGGTCATCGTACTCCAACAAATTCCACTCGACAGAGCGCTCCTCACTCCACTCGGAGAACTGCGCGATATCCTGTCCCATGAACAGGAGCTTCTTGCCCGGATGTGTCAGCATATAACCGTATGCGGCGCGCAGATTTGCGAACTTGGATTTGCGCTTGCCGGGCATCTTGCCGATCATGGAGCTCTTGCCGTGTACCACCTCGTCATGTGACAAAGTGAGGATGAAGTCCTCGCTGTAAGCGTAGATCATGCTGAACGTAAGCTCGCCGTGATGATGAGAACGGAAGAACGGATCGAGCTGCATGTAGCCGAGAAAATCATTCATCCAGCCCATGTTCCACTTATAGTCAAAACCAAGCCCATCCTCCTCTACAGAGGTCGTGATCTTTGGCCAGGCCGAAGACTCCTCAGCGATGAGAAGCGCCCCATCGCGATCCTTTTTGAAGATCGAATTCAGATGCTTAAAGAATTCAACAGCGTCCAGATTCTCATTGCCGCCATACATGTTCGGCACCCACTCACCGTCATTCCTGCCATAATCCAGATAGAGCATCGAAGCGACAGCGTCCATGCGAATGCCGTCTGCGTGATAGACATTTTTCCAGAATAGAGCATTCGCGATCAGGAAATTGGAGACCTCCGGGCGACCGTAATTGTAGATCAAAGTCCCCCAGTGCGGATGAGTGCCCTGCCGCGGATCCAGATGCTCGTACAGGCAGGTGCCGTCGAAGCCGCAAAGTCCGTGCGTATCGCGCGGGAAGTGAGCTGGCACCCAGTCAAGAATCACACCGATTCCCTGGGCGTGCATATAATCGATGAAATACATGAAATCCTGCGGCGTCCCATAGCGGGCAGTTGGCGCATAGTAGCCGGTCACCTGATAACCCCAGGACTCGTCCAGCGGGTGTTCCATGACCGGGAGCAGTTCGATATGGGTATAGCCCATCTCTTTCACATAGTCAGCGATCATCGGAGCAAGCTCACGATAATTGTAGAAATACCGCCCATCCTCTGGCTTCGCAAACGAGCCAAGATGTACCTCATACACAAACATCGGCTTGTCCTTGGTGTTGAGCTCTCTGCGCTGCTTTATCCACTTCTGATCGCTCCAGTTGAAATCGTTCAGATCCGCAACAATCGAAGCTGTATTCGGCCGCAGTTCCGCCGCATTGCCATATGGATCGGCCTTCAGGTATGTAAGGCCACCTCTTGCCTTGATCTCGTATTTGTATAATGTACCAGTCTCCAGACCAGGCACGAACAAATCGAAAATACCGGAATTCCAGAGCCTGCGCATCGGAAGGCGTCTGCCGTCCCAGAGATTGAAATCGCCAACGACGCTGACACGCATCGCGTTCGGCGCCCACACCGCGAAATAAACTCCCGGTGTACCGTTGATCGTCATCGGATGTGCACCGAGCTTTTCGTAAATGTTGTAGCAGATTCCAGCATTGAATTTCTTCGTGTCCTTCTCACTAATCTGCGGGGCGAACGCATACGGATCCTTGAGTTCCTGTGTCTCGCCGTCTGAATATGTCACAAGATACGTGTAATCCGGGATTTTCTTCCCCGGAAGGAGCACGGCAAAATATCCTGCCTCATCCTCCTCATCCATCTGATACGGAGTCTTGCGGCCGGTCACTTTAAGCGCTACCGATTGCGCGTCTGGAAAAAATGCCTGAATCGTAATTCCCTCAGCCGTCTGATGTGGTCCAAGGTATTTCTCCGGGTGATCTTCTTCTGAATAGACGATTGCTTCTACGCCAGCCCAGTCCATCAAATCATATAATTTTTCATCCATAGCAATACCTCCAGACCTGAATTGTTTATCTATATGTACCATATTAACACTTATTCAGAATAAACTCAAGGACAGATTCCAATTCATTAAGCATTTGTCAAAGGACGAAGCATCTACGCACAGACGCCCTATAGGTCCTCTCCGCAGATACTTCGTCCTTATATATGTCAGCTTATGGATTGAAATTGTCTGAGACTACCGCTCGATCGCATGTAGAAAAAGCCCGCTCCTCAGCTTCGGCTCGAACCAAGTAGATTTCGGTGGCATCAAACTCCCGGCATCCGCGACCGCAAAGAGCTCCGCGATCGAAGTCGGATACATGGCAAACGCCACCGCGCAGTCGGTATGTACCCTTCGCTCCAGCTCGGCAAGGCCGCGGATTCCCCCGATAAAATCGATCCGCGGGTCCTCCTTCGGATTGCCGATCCCCAGCACCGGGCTCAACAATTCATTTTGCAAAATCGACACGTCGAGGCTCTGCACCGGATCATCGCATTTGAATTCCTCATGAACGCTCAGACAGTACCACTGATGACCGAGATACATAGTGAAATTGCCCTTTTTCTGCGGCCTCTGCGCTCTGTCGCAAGGTGTCACGTCGAATTTTTTCTGAATTTTCTTTAAGAAGTCAGCCTCCGACAATCCGTTCAGATCTTTGACGACGCGGTTATAATCCATGATCATCAGTTCTTCGTCTGGGAACAAGATAGACAAGAAATAATTGAACTCTTCCGCCCCAGTATAGTTTGGGTGCTCCTCCCTGCGCTTCAGACCGACACGGACTGCAGACGCGGCTCTGTGATGACCGTCTGCGATATAGACCCTTCCAATTCCGGCAAATGCTTCACAGATCGCACGAATATTGGATGCGTCGGTGATCTGCCAGCCGCGGTGCCGTATTCCGTCCTCGGAGACAAAGTCAAACAAGGCCCTTCCCTGCTTTACTCTCTGCGTGATTGACTGAATGCGATCGTCTTTTCGGTATGCCAGAAAAATCGGCCCCGTCTGAGCGCTGCATACATCTACATGGCGGATTCGGTCGGCCTCTTTTTCCGCGCGCGTGTTCTCATGACAGCGAATGGTTCCTCTCAGATAATCGTCGATCGAAGCGCAGGCGACCAGACCAGTCTGCACTCTCCCGTCCATCGTCTGCTCGTACAGATAAAAGCTGTCTGTTTCATCCTGTCGGAAGATTCCCTGCGCGATACGCTCCTGCAGCAGCTCAGCTGCTTTCTGGTAAACTTCCTCCGCATACATATCAACATTTTCCTCGAACTGTGTCTCCGGACGATCGATATTCAAAAAAGACAATCTGTCCTTCGCCGCCTGCATATATGCCTCCTTGCGGCTGTACACATCATACGGAAGCGCAGCCACCCGCGACGCGTATTCTTCTGCCGGGCGAATCCCCCGGAATGGTCTGATGTTTACCATATAAATTTCCTCGCATTTCGTGAATTTTAATAGTAATGAGTTGTGAAGCCGGAAAAGGGCGGCGCAGGTCTTTCCCATGTGACCTGTACCGCCCGTCACGCGCTCATTTTTTCATGTCAATTTAAACGGTTCAATTTGACTTGATTACCCGCACCCTGAGCACGCCGTCGATCGCGCGCAGCTCTTCGATCACTTCGTCGGAGACCGCCGTGTCGAGGTCCAGCAGCGTGTAGGCGTAGTCGCCCTTGCTCGTGTTGCTCATGTTGTGGATGTTCGTATCCG
>CANQEB010000162.1 GCA_947594085.1 uncultured Lachnospiraceae bacterium
CCCAAAATTCTTGTAGGTGGAACTGCGCGGTACAACATGCGCCTCATACCCCTTCGGAAGCTGCATCGCCACACCAAGCGGAATAAGCTTAAACTCGCCCTTCTTCAAGACGACATCCTCCGCCGCGCGCAAGTCAATCCAGTCTGACTTCCCATCGATATATTCCAGACGCTTGATCCTATCATTCAGATATTGAATCCTGATTTTTTCCATCTCTGTTCTTCCCCTTGTGTCTCTCTCACGTAATTTCTTTTCTTTTTTCTGATTTCCTCTTACGGTTCCGATTCATATTCCCGTATACGCAGTTCTATCCGCTCACTATCCCTGAACCGCGCGTTTTCCTTATCCGTTCACCGGACGAATGCCGCGCATTTTCCCTTATCCGCTCACCGGACGAATGCCGCGCGCTCCGCCTTATCTGTATCGCATGACGGACACTCTCCATACTGCTTCCCGACAGCGGTGTCGTCGCCGTGCAGAATCATCCTGTCCGCCTCCAGCGAACACGGCACGTCAATCACATTCTGGTTTGAGCTGCCCCGCCAGTGAAGCTGCGTATCCCGCAGCGCCTGAATATACTCCCCGTCCACCAGTACGTCGATGTACCGCGCGATCTCACGCTGACGCACATAATCCCAATCGTAACCCGTGTACAGCCAGATCGTCTTATCCGGGTATTTCCCGCGAATCTCTTTCGCAAGCGCCAGGATTACCGGCTCATTCGTGCTGTAGAGCGGGTCGCCGCCGCTAAACGTGATACCGGAAATATAGGATTGATCCAGCTCGTGAAAGATCTCCTGCTTCTGCTCCTCGCCAAACTCCGCGCCGTCATTCGGATCCCAGGTCACCGGGTTCTGGCAGCCTTCACAGTAGTGAGAACACCCCGCCACCCAGAGCACCACCCGAAGCCCGTCGCCGTTGAGCATGTCGTCCTTCGTGATATTATGATACTTCATAACAGATCCTCCCAAAATACCATATCCTGTGCCAAACGATTCATTTCTCACAACATCGTGTGCACGGAATTTATACTATCACGTTATGCTCCTAACGTCAAGCAAATCGCATTGATCATTCTCTCTGTCATGGCAAGTGTGATCTCGTATTTCATCTGCAAATGGCTGGACAGAGACCGATAAACACAGCCTGCGGCCTGGTCCACCGTAAATAACGGACAAGAAAATAAAATTCAAATGATAAGCATCGCATCCCCAAACGAAAAGAACCGGTACCGCTCTCTCACCGCCTCCGCATAAGCGTTCAGGATGTGTTCCCGCCCCGCGAGCGCCGACACGAGCATCAAAAGCGTCGACTCCGGCAGATGAAAATTCGTGATCAGGCCGTCAAGCACTTTGAATCGGTAACCGGGATAGATAAAAATCTCCGTCCATCCGCTGCACGCTGTGAGCATCTCGTCGTCCGCAGCCGCGGACTCGATCGTCCGGCAGCTCGTCGTGCCGACACAGATCACGCGTCCCCCTGACGCCTTCGTCTCGTTAATGACGCGCGCCGCATCCTCGTCGATCTGATAAAACTCCGAGTGCATGTGATGTTTTGTCACATCCTCGACCTTGACCGGTCGGAACGTCCCAAGCCCGACATGAAGTGTTACCTCTGCGATCCGCACTCCCATCGCGCGCACCTGTTCCAGGAGCTCCGGCGTAAAATGCAGTCCAGCCGTCGGAGCCGCCGCTGAGCCGTCGTACTTCGCGTAGACGGTCTGGTAGCGGTTCTTATCCTTCAGTTCATGCGTGATATACGGGGGAAGCGGCATCTGTCCGAGCCGGTCCAAAATTTCCTCGAACACGCCCTCGTAGGTGAATTGAATTAGACGGTTTCCTTCCTCCACAACGTCGATCACTTCACCGGTCAAAATCCCGTCACCGAAAAGGATCCGTGTGCCCGGCTTTGCCTTTTTTCCCGGCTTCACGAGCGTCTCCCAGATGTTATTCTCTTTTCGCTTCAGAAGGAGGATCTCGATCATCGCCCCGGTACCTTCACGCACCCCGTAGAGCCGGGCCGGGATCACTCTCGTATTGTTCAGCACCAGACAATCCCCCGGATGAAGATATTCCAGAACATCTCGAAAATGGCGGTGTTGAATCGCGCCCGTCTTCTTATCCAGCACCAGAAGCCGCGACGCGGAGCGATCCTCGAGCGGATCCTGCGCGATCAACTCCTGCGGCAGATCAAAGTAGAAGTCGGCAGTTTTCAATCCGACCTTCGCAGGCATCTCGTCCGATCCGCCTGTCGAGGTTTCCGGCAGTATGTTCGCATTTTTCGGCATACCTGTCCGCCCGTTTATATTATCCGGCACATTCTCCGAATCACCGACATCCCCCGTCATATAGTCCGGCGCCTGATTTCGCCCATTGTCTGGATCATAATAAATTTTGTCTTTCTCCAGAATCACCCATTCATCGCCTGTTGACGAGAGCTCCGCAATTGTGATCGCACAGTTTTTCGGCACACCGTCTGCCCAGAGATCCTTCGTCTCGCCGTGCGTCATGCCAAGCAGCAGCGCCCGCGACGCTGCCCCATGTGTGGAGACCAGGATTATCTTATCCTGCCACTCTGTTTTTGTCTTCAGTTCTTCCAGAAAGGCTTCCGTACGCTCGCAGAGCGCGCGTACACTCTCCCCGCCCTCCGGCGGCGCATACTCATCCGGTTCGTGAAAGAAACGATAAAACTGCGAATCCGGATTTTCCCGCTCTTCCCTGGACAGATATACGCCTTCCAGCGTCCCGAAGCTGATCTCCCGGATCCGCTCCTCATCGATGATCGGTATGTCCCTGCCTGCCAGCAGAAGCTCTGCTGTCTCTCGCGCGCGGGAAAGCGGACTCGTGAGCGCGAGGTCAAACGGAACGTCCATAAGCGCTCGCGCCGTCTCACGCGCCAGCGCCCGGCCGTTCTCGTTGAGCGGGATATCCGTCTGCCCCTGCAGCCGCAGTTGTGTGTTCCACGGGGTCTCGCCATGTCGGACAATATACAATCTCATGTAATTCTCCATTCTGCCGCTCTATCCGCGGTCTTTCAATGATAAATCCTGTTTTTTTCAACAAATAGTCCAATATTAGGCTCTCCGCTATGCGAACTCGTCCCGGCACTGATTACATTGCACCAACGCCGGGACAAACTCTGCTCTCTATTATTGCCTCAATTCTATCTTCATGCTATACTCTGCAACTATTTCAAATAACTTTCAGTCAATCCGCGAAACTTTTACGAGCGAATCTCGATCCCCATCGACTCAAGCCCGTTCCAGATCTTCTTCATCGCCGCCGTGATATCGCTCTCCTCGAGCGTGCGATCCTTCGCGCGGAACACGACCGAGTAGGCCATCGACTTGAAGCCCGGCTTGATCTGCACACCCTCATAGACGTCAAAGAGCTGGCAGTCCTCCAGGATCTTCCCGCCGCGCTGGTTGATCATCGCCTCGATCTGTCCGGCCAGAATTGCCTTCGGGACGACCATGCTGATGTCCCTCATCACCGCCGGATAGCGCGCGATGCCTGTATACTTGCGGTCGAAGGTCGCAAGCGGCGTCACAGCTTCCATATCAAGCACCGCCACGTAAGCCTTCTCCCCGATGCCGTACGCGTCCGCCACGAGCGGATGCACCTCGCCGAGATAGCCGACCGCGACGTCCCCGCAGCTGATCTGCGCCTGACGGCCCGGGTGAAGATACGGCTTCGTATCCGGCGCATAAGTCCTGTGCCCGCTGACGCCGAGCTTGTCGAGGAATTCCTCGATCACGCCCTTCATCGTATAGAAATCGCCGTCGCCGTACATGCCAAGCGTGAACTGCATGCGCTCCTCCGGAAGCTCCGTGAGCGGCAGCGCCTTCGGCAGGTAGATATTGCCGAGCTCATACAGACGGACATTTTTGTTCCTATGATTGTAGTTGAAGCCGAGCGAAGTCAGCATGCCATTCATCGAAGTCGTCCGCATGATGCTGAAATCCTCGCCAAGCGGGTTCGAGATCTTCACCGCCGTGCGCAGCGGGGAATCCTCCGGAAGGCGCAGCTTGTCGAACACCTTCGGACTCTCGAACGAATACATCATGCCCTGCGAGAAGCCGCAGAACTCCGCGATGTCCTCCGCCACCTCGCGCACACGCATGTGGAACGGAAGCTTGCCCGCGGTCGCCTCGCCGGTCGGCAGCGTCGTCGGAATATTATCGTAGCCATAGAAGCGCGCGACCTCCTCGGCCAGATCCGCCGTGCGGAACAGATCCTGGCGGAACGTCGGTGCGATCACCTCGCGAGTCGTCTCATCGTACCCGAGACCGATCATTTTGAAATATCCCAGCATCTCCTCTTCCGGGACGTTCGTGCCGAGCAATGTGTTGATCTTCTCCGGCTCAAACGGGATGCGCACCGGCTCCTTCTTCCTGCTGTAAACGTCGACCATGCCGCCGACCACCTCGCCCGCGCCGAGCTCCTCCACGAGCTGGCACGCACGGTCGATCGCTTCCTGCGCGTTGTTCGGGTCAAGTCCTTTCTCAAACTTCGCCGACGCGTCCGTGCGCAGACCGATCCGCTTCGAGGAGAGACGGATGTTCGTCCCGTCAAAACAGGCCGCCTCGAAGAGCATCGTCTTTACGTTGTCCGTGATCATGGAATTCTCGCCGCCCATGATGCCGCCGATGCCGACCGCCTTCTCGCCGTCGCAGATCATGACGACATTCTCGTCCATCGTGCGCTCCTGTCCGTCCAGCGTCACGAACTTCTCGTCCTTCGATGCGCGGCGCACCACGATCTCGTGTCCCGCGAGCTGATCGTAATCGTAAGCGTGCATCGGCTGGCCGTACTCCTCCATCACATAGTTCGTGATGTCGACGATGTTGTTGATCGGACGGATGCCCGCGGCCGCCAGACGGCGCTGCATCCACTTCGGCGACGGGGCAATGCGTATGTTCTTCACGATCCTCGCGCAGTAGCGCGGGCAGAGCTCCTCGTCCTCAATCGTCACCTTCACATAATCCGACGCCTGCTCGCTGTTCCCGGTCGGCGTCACCACCGGCGGGTGGAACTCCTTGCGGAACGTAGCCGCCGCCTCGCGCGCGATGCCGATCACGCTGAAGCAGTCCACGCGGTTCGACGTGATCTCAAACTCAAACGTCACATCGTCTAGCCCGAGCGCCGCGACCGCGTCCGCGCCCACCTCGGCGTCCTCCGGGAAAATGTAAATGCCGTACTCCGGCGCTTCCGGGTACATGTCCCTGCTGGAGCCGAGCTCCTCGATTGAGCACATCATGCCGTTTGACTCGATGCCCCTTAATTTGCCCTTCTTAATCTCGATGCCGCCCTCGGTCATCTTGCCGTCGTGCGTGCCCGCCACGCGGCCACCGTCCAGTACGACCGGAATCTTGTCGCCCACCTTGACATTCGGCGCGCCGGTCACGATCTGCACCGACTTGCCCTCGCCGACATTCACCTGACAGACAATCAGCTTGTCCGCGTCCGGATGGCGCTCGATCTGATCGATCTGACCGATCACAATGTTCGCAAGGTCGCGGTCCGCGGCCTGATAGCCCTCCACCTTCGTGCCGGACAGCGTCATCGCGTCGGTAAACTCCTGCGCCGTCACATCCAAATCCGGCACATATGCTTTCACCCATGATAATGTTGTGTTCACTCTCTCTTCCTCCTTTAGAATTGCTTCAGGAAACGCGCGTCGTTCTCGTACAGCAGCCTCATGTCGTCGATCTCGTACTTCAGCAATGCGATGCGCTCCAGCCCGACGCCGAATGCGAAGCCCGTGTAGACCTCCGGGTCGATGCCGCACATCTCAAACACATGCGGGTGCACCATGCCGCAGC
>CANQEB010000163.1 GCA_947594085.1 uncultured Lachnospiraceae bacterium
CCGGCCGGATATGTCCTGCGATTGCTACCTTATGCACATCCTTTAATTCCTTTGCAAGATCAATCATCGGTGTTCTCCTCCTTCTCTTCCCCAGCTCCGACCACCTCGTCGATCAGCTTTGACATATTCACGCCATACTCGATCGACTGATCCAGGATGAACCGAATCTCAGGCGTGTTGCGGAGATTGACACTGTGCGCGATCTGTCTTCGCACATAGCCCTCTGCGCTCTTCAGACCTGCCAGCGTATCCGCAGCCGCTTTCTCATCGCCGAGCACGGAAATGTACGCCTTGCAAGTCTTCAGATCCGGTGCCACTTCGACAGCGACTACGGAGGTCATCGGCGCAATTCTCGGATCCTTGATCTCGTTCTGGATGATGCGGGAAAGCTCCTTCTGAACCTCCCCGTTGATCCTAGTATTTTTGATGCCGTTCTTTCTCATTTCTGATCTGCCTCTATTCTTTCAGTCTATCTCGGGACTTCAACCATAATGTAAGCCTCAACCTTGTCTTCTTCCTTTATGTCATTAAACTTCTCAAATACAAGGCCACATTCATAGCCGGCTTTGACTTCCTTCACATCGTCCTTGAACCGCTTCAGAGACGCAAGGGATCCCTCATAGATCACGGAATCATTCCTGGATATCCGGATCAGGCAATTCCTCTGGAACATGCCGTCCGTCACATAAGAGCCCGCGATCGTGCCTACACCAGACGCCTTGAAGAGCTGACGCACTTCCGCATGTCCGATCACTTTCTCCTCGAAGATCGGATCCAGCATACCCTTCATCGCGGCCTCCACATCGGCAATCGCATCGTAGATCACGCGGTACAGGCGAATGTCTACGCCTTCCCGGTCAGCCGTATCCTTAGCCATCGCATCAGGCCGTACATTGAAGCCGATGATGATCGCGTTGGATGCAGATGCAAGAATCACATCTGACTCATTGATCGCACCTACACCGCCATGGATGATCTTGACGATCACTTCCTCATTCGACAATTTGAGAAGACTCTGCTTCACTGCTTCGACCGAACCCTGCACGTCAGCCTTGACGATGATATCCAGCTCCTTCAGGCTGCCCGCCTGAATCTGCGTAAACAAGTCATCCAGGGACATTCTCGCCTTCGTCTCCTCCAGCATTTTCTCCCTGCCTTCACTGATGAAGGTCTCCGCAAAGCTTCTCGCTTCCTTCTCGTTATCCATGCTCATAAAGATCTCGCCCGCGTTTGGCACATCGCTGAAGCCGAGGATCTCGACCGGCGTGGACGGACCAGCCTCTTTGACGCGGCGGCCCTTGTCATCCATCATAGCCCTCACCTTGCCGTAACAGGAGCCGGCGGCCACCGGGTCTCCGACATGGAGCGTACCCTTCTGGACGAGCACTGTCGCTACCGGGCCCTTGCCCTTGTCAAGCTCCGCCTCGATGACAAGCCCTCTTGCCTTTCTCTTCGGGTTTGCCTTGAGCTCAGCCACCTCTGCCGTGAGAAGAATCATCTCGAGCAAGGTGTCAATCCCCTCATGCGTATGTGCAGAAACCGGCACAAAGACCGTGCTTCCACCCCAATCTTCCGGAACCAGCTCATACTCAGAAAGCTCCTGCTTCACACGCTCTACATTCGCGCTCGGCTTGTCAATCTTGTTGATCGCAACGATAATCTCGATGCCTGCTGCCTTCGCATGGCTGATCGCCTCGATCGTCTGAGGCATCACACCGTCATCCGCCGCGACCACGAGAATCGCGATATCCGTCGCATTCGCGCCACGCATACGCATTGCTGTAAACGCTTCATGTCCCGGTGTGTCGAGGAACGTGATCTTCTGTCCGTTGATCGAGACAACATAAGCGCCGATATGCTGGGTGATGCCGCCCGCTTCCTTGTCGATCACGTGTGTATCCCGGATCGCATCCAGAAGAGAAGTTTTTCCATGGTCGACATGACCCATAACACAGACAACCGGAGGACGCGGTACCAGAGTTTCCTCCGGATCCTCTTCTTCTTTTAGCAATTCCGCCAGCACGTCTACTTTTACTTCTTTTTCACAAATACAATTGAATTCAAGCGCGATCTCCTCCGCCTGGTCAAAATCGATCTCCTGATTCACAGTCACCATTGTGCCCTGAAGGAAAAGTTTCTTTACGATTGCGGAAGGCTGCACCTTCATGGCCTCGGCCAACTCAGAGATCGTAAGCTTCTCAGGGATTGTAATGTTGCGGATCGTATCCTCCGGCTTCTCGGCCGGCTTCGGCGCCTGTGGCTTCGGCTGCTGGCCCTTCTTCATGCCACCCTTCTGATTCTGGCGCGCATTTTTCTCAAGCCTATCGAACTTATCGCCCTTATCACCACGGTTTCTGTCCCCGCGCTCCGTGCGCTTACGGCTCTCCTTTTCCATCGGCTTGCTGTCGGCCTGTGGCTTCGGAATTCCGGAAGGACGTCCCCCCTGCGGTCTGCCTTGACCTCTGCCCTGGCCTTCACCGCTGAAGCGTCCGCCCTGACCTCTGCCCTGGCCTTCGCCGCTGAAGCGTCCGCCCTGACTCCTGCCTTGGCCTTCTCCGCCAAACCGACCGCCCTGGCCTCTGTTTTGTCCTTCATTTTGAGGTCTGTTTCCCTGTGGTCTCGCCCCTGGCTGACCCTGCGGCCTCACACCCGCCTGATTCTGCGGATGTGCTTCCTGGGTTGGCACATGCCTTGCCGGTACTTCCTGTGATTTGACCTCGCCCTGCGGTCTTGCGCCCGGCTGGCCTTGCGGTCTTGAGCCCGGCTGGCCCTGCGGCCTCACACCCGGCTGACCCTGCGGTCTCATGCCCGGTTGGCCCTGTGGTCTCATGCCCGGCTGGCCCTGTGGTCTCATGCCCGGCTGGCCCTGCGGCCTCATACCCGGCTGACCCTGTGGTCTTGCACCCGGCTGGCCTTGCGGCCTCATACCCGGCTGACCCTGCGGTCTCATGCCTGCCTGACCCTGTGGTCTCGGACGGCTTCCGGGCTTCACCATCCCGGTCTTACTGTTTTGCGGGCGAAATACCTGGATGATGTTCTTTTTCTTTGGCGGTGCAGTCGGCGCAGGCTCTGACGCTGCCTGAGCTTCCTTTTCCGGCTCAGGCTTCGGCTCAGCCTTTTCCGTCTTTTTTGCCGCAAACATCGCCCGAACCTTCCCGGCGTCTTCTTCTTCCACATTGCTCATGTGGCTCTTGATCTCAACACCGATTTTCTGCAATGCAGCGATAATATCCTTATTTTCCTTTTCCAGCTCTTTCGCCAGTTCATGAACTCTAATTTTCGCCATTCTCATACCTCCCGTCCCTTACACTCAAATCTCTTCTCTATCGACCTTGAGAGCCCCTCATCCGTCACCGCAAGAGACGCCCGAAATTCGCACCCGATCGCTGCGCCAAGCTGCTCTTTTGCGCCGTAGAAAAAAACAGGAATCCGATAAAAGTCGCACATATTCTGAAATTTTTTCTTTGTGTTGTCCGAGGCATCCTCCGAGACAATCACCAGTCCGGCCTTTCCGGATTTGACCGCTTGCTCCGTCTGAAATTCACCTGCAGCGACCTTGCCCGCCTTTTTCGCAATACTCACCAGCGATAAAACGCTATCTTTTCTCAATCGATTCAATCTCCTTTTTCAGATTCTCGTAAGTTTCCTCTGGCACCTTTTCCTTCAGGGATCGCTCGAGGCCTCTGTTCTTGACTGCCTTCTCAAAACATTCCATCGAGCAACAGACATAAGCGCCGCGGCCATTCTTGCGGCCAGTCATGTCCAGAGTGATCTCCCCCTCCGAGGTGCGGAGAATCCGTATCATTTCTTTTTTATTTTTCATCTCCTGACATCCCGTGCACTTGCGCAGCGGGATTTTCTTTACCTGCGCTGCCATCTCTTACTCCTGGTTGTTGTCAGAACCTTCCCCCGGCTCCTGATATTCCTGATCTTCCTCGTAGTAATATCCGTCACCGTTTGGATCATCATAATATTCCTCGCCATCCTGGGCGCCGTAATAGCCGTCACCCTCCTGGCCCTCATAATATTCGTCCCCGTAGTATCCGTCTTCCTCGTAATACTCATCCTCGTAATAATCTTCCTCGTACTCCAGAAGATCACCGGACTCACGAGCCTGCGTCTCACTCTTGATATCGATCTTGAATCCAGTCAGACGCGCCGCCAGACGCGCATTCTGGCCCTCCTTACCGATCGCAAGCGAGAGCTGGTAATCCGGGACAACCACTTTTGCCGTCTTCTCATCTCCGTCCGCAATGACTGAGATCACTTTCGCGGGACTCAATGCATTCTCGATCAGCAGCGCCGGATTCTCATCCCAATTGATAATATCAATCTTCTCACCGTTGAGCTCATCTACAACCGCGTTGACACGAGCACCGTTCAAACCGACACATGCGCCGACCGGATCCACATCCGGATTGTTCGACCAGACTGCCATTTTTGTCCTGCTGCCTGCTTCTCTCGCGATACTCTTGATCTCCACCGTTCCATCCTTCACCTCTGTGACCTCGGCTTCAAACAGCCGCTTAACCAGCTCCGGATGCGTCCTGGACACAAAAATCTTCGGTCCTTTCGGCGTGTCACGCACTTCGAGCACGTATACCTTGATACGCTCGGTCTGGTGATAGATCTCACCCTTGATCTGCTCTTCCGCGTTCAGCATCGCATCCACCTTGCCGAGATTGATGCTGATATTTCTCCCTATGAAGCGCTGTACGACACCGGTCACAATATCCTTCTCTTTCTCATAATACTCATTGTAGAGAACCTTTCGCTCCTCCTCGCGAATCTTCTGCAAAATCACATTCTTCGCGTTCTGCGTCGCAATACGTCCGAACTCCTTTGATTTGATCGGCACTCGCACAATGTCGCCGAGCTCATATTTCTCATCCTTTAGCTTCGCGTTCGTCAGACTGATCTCCGCGAGCTCATCTTCCACATTCTCCACCACGGTTTTCTCTGCATAGACCTCGAACTCGCAGGTCTCCGGGTCAATGTTGACTACTACATTGTTCGCCTCTGACTTTCCGTAGTGATTCTTGCACGCCTGCAGCAGAGACTGCTTGATTGCCTCCAGCAGCGTATCCTTGCTGATATTCTTCTCTTTTTCAAGGATCGTCAGTGCCTCAAACAATTCGTTATTCATGATTGTGTCCTCCCTGTAAAAATTGAATCCCACTCCACAGGATTCTCCGCCTGCAGCGGATTGTGTAAATTTCCTTTGACCGTCAGAAATCAAATGCCAGTCTCACGAGAGCAATATCCGATCGCGCAAACTGCATCGTTTCCTGATTTTCCATTTCGATGATTATTTTATCTTTATCGTATTCCTTGAGAATACCGGTAAATTCCTTCTGGTGGCTGATTGGCTTGAAGGTTCTCACCTCGACCTCCTCGCCTATGCTCCGCGCAAAATCCTTATCCTTGCGAAGCGGCCGTCCAAGTCCCGGGGAACTGACCTCCAGAATATAGGACTCTTCCATAAAGTCCTTCTCATCCAGCAGATCACTAAGTGCCCGGCTCACCAATTCACAGTCATCCACGGTGATGCCGCCCGGCTTGTCGATGTACGCCCGGAGGTACCAGTTTCCACCCTCCTTGACATACTCCACATCCACCAGCTCGAACCCCTGTCGCTGGAGGATCGGAAGCAGAAGTTCCTCCGTCTTCTGCTCGTAAATCTCTCTCTTGCTCATCCACATCCCTCCCCATAGTCGCCCCCACCCGTAAAACGGGTGGCTCGGGACGCGGGCTCTAAGCCCGCCCTACTTGGCCGCGCCTCAAGGCGC
>CANQEB010000164.1 GCA_947594085.1 uncultured Lachnospiraceae bacterium
CGGAACCACCAGCAATTCAAAGAAGTCGTCGCCTCGAGGACGCGCTGCCTGAGCTCGATCTGCTGTACATGACGCGCGTACAGAGAGAGCGTTTCTTCAACGAAGAGGATTACGTCCGCATGAAGGACTTCTATATCTTAGATAAAGAAAAACTCAAACTTGCCGGCCCTGACATGATGATTCTGCACCCGCTTCCGCGCGTGAACGAGATCGCAGTGGAAGTAGATGACGACCCGCGCGCCGCTTATTTCAGACAAGCGCAATATGGCGTATATGTCAGGATGGCATTGATTCTCACACTGCTCGGATTGGAGGGAAGCGTATGCTGAACGTAGGAAAACTGAACGAGGGCGTCGTGCTCGATCACATCGTGGCCGGCAAGAGCATGCAGCTCTACAAATACCTGAAGCTCGACAAGATGGACTGCTGCGTGGCAATCATCAAGAACGCGCACAGCAACAAGATGGGCAAAAAGGACATCATCAAGGTGGAATGCCCGATCGATCAGCTTGACCTGAACGTGCTTGGCTTCATCGACCACAACATCACGGTCAACATCATCAAGGACGGCGAGATCGTCTCCAAGAAGGAGCTGTCGCTGCCGAAAAAGCTTGTCAACATCATCCACTGCAAAAACCCGCGCTGTATCACCTCAGTCGAGCAGGGAATCGACCACATCTTCTTCCTCGCCGACGAGGAAAAGGAAATCTACCGTTGCCAATACTGTGAGGAAAAGTACCGAAGCTCCAAGAGCAAACTCTGAATCCATTTTCTCAATTTTCAGGCGAACGGCTGGAGAATACGGACAGGCTGCCAGAAATGGATTTTCTGTCCCGTATTCTCTTTTACCTTATTAAAAAGGATTTACAAACATATACTGGTAATGATATAATAACTGTCGTTTGTACCACATGATATGCCCCCTCGCGGGGAGCCGCACGACAATACCTTGCGAAAGCCGGTACTGTCTGCGGATTCGTATATCTATCCCATATACTATGGCAAAATAAAATAAAACGGAGAGATTCTTATGCGAAAACGCGTTTCTAAACTCATTGCCCTCGGCTGTATCTGTCTCGGTCTATGCTCTTTCGCCTCTGCGGCGCTCGCGCAGGAGAACGCACAGGATGCCATACAGGAGGCGTCCAACGAAGTCCGTCAAATCGGGCTCATGGAGTACGTCGAGACGACCTACGACGAGAGCAGCGGCATGATCACGAGCGAGGCCAACGCCATCATGCAGGACGACGTCGGCTATATCTGGGTCGGAAGCTACGGGGGCTTAAGCCGCTACAACGGCCGCGAGTTTGAGAATCTGAGCAGCCTGCGTGAGAATGCGCCGCGCACCGGCATCCGTGTGCTCTTCCAGGATTTGAAAAAGCGCATTTGGATTGGAACGAACGATGCAGGCATCTACCTGTTCGAGAACGAGGCATTCTCCGCGATCACAGAGATCGCTGAGTCGTCCTCCTCTCTCACGCAAGGCGCTGCCCCGCTTCCGGTAGAAGCCGGAGCCCTGTCCGTGCGCAGCATCACTGAAGGCGCGGACGGCACGATCTACATCGGCACCACGAATGGTCTTTTCTTTGTCGACGATAAGATGGCGCTCGCGCTGATCGACGACGAGGCGATCGACGGCGAGACGATCGAGAACCTGATCTGCGACACGAACGGCGTAATCTGGGGAAGCACCGGCGCCGGGAGCATGTTCGTCGTCTTTGACGGCGAGGTTCGCGTGCTTTTCGACCGCGATCTCTCCGGGATCAATCTCGCGTACGGACTTTATCAGGCACAGGACGGCTCCATTTATATCGGTACGGACAGCAATTACCTGATGCGTCTTCGCCTCACGCATCGCACCGGCGGTGACGATTACACACCGGAAAACACGACAGTCGAATTCCTCACGATGGACAACCGCGAAACTGTGAACGACGTCTACCAGAACAGCGATGGCAAGCTCTGGATTTGTACAGACAACGGCATCGGCTATCTGGACGAGAACGACGTTTTCTACAAGATCAACGGAATGTCGAGCAACACGATCATGAGCCAGATGTGCGAGGACAGCGAAGGAAACCTCTGGTTTGCTTCCTCCCGCAAGGGCGTGATCAAGCTCACAAAAAACAAATTCCTACATATCGCCTACGAGGCGGACCTGATCGATCAGACGGTGAACGCCACCGCGATCTACGACGGCTGTCTCTACATCGCGACAGACAATGGTCTGACGGTCATGGATGGCGACGGCGCTCGTGTAGACAATGACCTGACCGAGATGATGAAAGGCATCCGTATCCGGAGCCTGATGCGTGATTCCGTCGGTCGTCTCTGGATCTCCACCTACAAGGAATACGGTCTGGTCTGCTACGACGCAAAGACGGAGGATTATGTCTCCTACACCTCGGCCGACGGTCTGGCGCACGACCAGGTCCGCATGGCCTGCGAGCTTTCGAACGGTGATATCGCTGCCGCGACCAACGGCGGAGTTTCCATCGTTCGTGATGGAAAAGTGCTTCGCTCCTACACGGACGCGGATGGCGTTCAAAATAAGGTTATCCTCTGTATCGCAGAGGGTAAGAACCACCACATTTACGCGGGCAGTGACGGCAACGGTATCTACGAGATCGATCCCGAGACCGACGAGGTGACAAACATCTCTGTAAATGATGGACTTCAGTCCGGTGTCATCCTGCGCATCGTCTGGGACGACGAAGTCGACGGCTTCTGGATCAGCAACGGCTCGGAGGTCGCACTGATGACGGACGACGGCATCCAGCAGATCAAAAATATTGACGCGGGCGTCGGCAGCGTCTTCGACATCAAGCTCACCGAGGACAGCGTCTGGCTGATGAAATCCTTCGGCCTAATTCAGATCTCGCGTGAGGACTATATTGCGGGAAATCCAAATTACAGCATCCTGACGCGCAGGGACGGCCTGACCAGCAGCATCACGGCGAACTCGTGGAACCACTTTGAGAATGGTATGCTCCTGATCTGCACCGGCAACGGCGTTTACTACATCGATATCAATGACATTCACTACAATACAATCCCGCCGAAAGTGGCGGTCGGCAGCGTCGAGGCAAACGATGAAATTTTCTATGGAAGCAAACGCATCGATTTGCCCGCCGACACGCCGAGAATCACGTTGACACTTGATCTCTTAAGCTACGGCATCGAAGGCGGCACGCTGGAATATTACCTGGAGGGTTTTGACGAGGAGCCGATCGATGTGCGAAATCTCTCCGCGAACCATGTGAACTACACAAACCTGCCCGGCGGCGATTACGTGTTCCATCTGAAAGGCTACAACGCAGACGGCACGCCAAGCGAGGAGATCACGCTGCCGATCCACAAGGAGACGCAGCTTTTGGAGCACATCTCCCCATACCTCTGGACGCTGTTGGGACTGCTGATTTTGGCCCTGCTCGTTCTACTCATCATCCTGATCCGGCAGCTGGTCCTCCGGAAACGCACGGCGGAACAGCGGGAAGTCTATCGGAAGATGACAGACCAGACCGTCGAGATCGTGGCGCAGACCATCGACGCCAAGGACAAATACACGGTCGGTCACTCACACCGCGTCGCCGCTTACGCGACAGAGATCGGACGGCGCTACGGATTATCAAAGGAGGAGCTTGACAAGCTCTCCTACGGCGCCCTGTTGCACGACATCGGCAAGATTGGCATCCCGGATCAGATTCTGACGAAGGACGGCAAGCTGACCGACGAGGAGTACGCTTACATCAAGCGCCACCCGACAATCGGCGGCAACATCCTGAAAGGATTCGAGGAGCAGTCTCCGTGGATCCCGCAAGTGGCGCGTTATCACCACGAGCGCTATGACGGAAAGGGCTACTGCGAGGGACTCTCTGGCGATAATATCCCCCTCTTCGCCCGCATCGTAGCCGTCGCGGACTCCTACGACGCGATGCATTCCACGCGCACCTACCGCAAGCCGCTCTCGACTGAAAAGATCCGCAGCGAGCTAGAGCACGGCAAGGGATTGCAGTTTGACGAGCGCTTTGCGCAGATCATGATCGAGATGATCGACGATGGCTTCGAGGCCGATGAGGAGCTCGAGAAAGCCGCGGCCGCTGAGCAGGAAACTTACGCGTCGTACCTGGCGAAAAATGCGGTGACACGCAGCGTCACAGAAGCAAAAGAAAACGGATAAAATAATGAGGCGCGGCTCAGCCGTGCCTCTCGTACTTTAGGAATGTATATTCCAGATCGAAGTAGGTCTGCTCATCACTGTCGGCGGTGACGACCCAGTCTTCCATCTCGTCGAGGTTCGGAAAATAAGCGTCCGCCTGATAGACGTGGTCGATCTTTGTCACGTGCGCCACGTCGCAGTACGGCAGGAACTGGCGGTAAACGCTCGCGCCGCCGATCACGTAGACATCCTCGGAATCATACTTTTTCAGTTCTTCCAGCACCTCTTCCACCGTGTGGAAGATGAGCGCGTCTTTTACCCGGTAATCTTTGTTTTTCGTGAGCACGATGTTCGTGCGGTTCTTGAGCGGCAGGCCATTCGGGAAGCTTTCGAGCGTCCTGCGTCCCATCACCACAACCTTCCCGGTCGTCGTCTCCCGGAAGAATTTCATGTCCGCCGGGATGCTGACCAGCAGCTTGTTGTTGCAGCCGATCCCCCAGTTTCTATCTACTGCTACGATGATGTTCATATTTAAATTCTCCCTTTTAATAAAATCGCACTTGATTTTTGGTCTCTCTGGAGCTATAATAATCTTAAGAAGAAATGGGTTTCTAACCGTCTGACTTATGTCCATGACGGGTTGCCTGTTTCTTTTTTTATATTCTGAATATCGTAAAGATATAATCTGCCATTTGCCGCACATCTGATTACCAAAACGGCATTGTAAACATTATATCTTATTGTTTCTCCGGTTTCTCCCAAAATTGGCAGGGCAAACCGAGTGTCAAAGCGATACCACCCTTGTTCTGCTCTTTTCCCATGTCTTTGGTCAAAATCCCTATTCCATCGCCTGCGACAAGCAATCTCGATCAATTCAGGCACAGCTTGCGACATATTTGCCTTTGCCTTAGCAAGTCCTCCTCGAAGATTTCTGGTGTAAACCGAGCCAGTAAACTCATCTGCAAACTCTTTTCCAATACAGACAATATCACCTGTCTCTGAGATTTTGACCATTTTTTCTCATATTGGGACAAATAATCTTCTATTTGTTGCCAAGGTATATTACGTTTTCCCTTAAATAAAATTTTAGAGATTACTACTAATTTGTCTCCGTTTTGATCCGTTACAATATAGATGCCAGGCCTGTTTTGTTCTTCTTTCCTTCTCACATTTCCATCTCAATATTTTCTTTTTGTCATAATATATAACTAATTATATATGGTATCATATGAAAAGTCAAGGCATCTTTCACTCTCACACCGCCACCGGAATATTTTTTATCTGCGGACCGGTCACGTAATTCTCGACGTGCAGATCGTCCACGGTAAAGGCATAAAAATCCGTCACGTCCGGGCTGAGCCACACCTTCGGCGCCGGATAGGTCTCGCGTGTGATCAGCTCCTGCACGAGCGGCACATGGCGGTCGTAGATATGCGCGTCTGCGATGACATGCACGAGCTCGCCCACCTGCATCCCGCAGGACTGCGCCATCATGTGTACAAGCAGCGCATACTGCGCTACATTCCAGTTGTTCGCGGTCAGTACGTCCTGTGAGCGCTGGTTGAGGATCGCGTTCAGCGTCAGCTTTTCGCTGTCCTTCTCCTTCGTCACGTTGAACGTCATGCTGT
>CANQEB010000165.1 GCA_947594085.1 uncultured Lachnospiraceae bacterium
CATGGCGTTGCGGAACACGTAGCCCACGATCTTGCGATCCTTGATGCCGAGGAAACGGGAATACTTCACGTAGTCCGCGTTCAACTCGTAGATCGACATGGAGCGCATGCCGACCGCCTGACCGCCGATCGAGATGATGACGATCGACCAGAACGGAAGCTGGTAATGCGAAATCACGGACTTGATGAAGTTCCAGCTCAAGTGCGGGATCATGTCAAAGGCGTAGCCGCCTGAAATCGGTGCGATCTTCAGATACACGCCGAAGATCACGAGCATGATGACTGCCATACCGAATGCCGGGACATTGCCGAGGAAAAGCGCGATCGGCAGAAGCACCTTGTCATACCCTTTGCGGATGTACGCCGCCAACGCGCCTAAGATGTTTCCGAGCAGCCACCCCACGAGGATCGCAGGCAGCTGCAGCGCAATGGTCCAGCCGATGGAGCTTGCGATAATATTGCTCACGGAACGCGGATATTGACTGAAGGACAGTCCAAAGTTCCCGTGGATCGCGTTCTTGCAGAAGCGGAAGAACTGCTGAATCATCGGCAGGTCCGTACCGAACTCTTTCTGATAACGCTTGTAGATCTCTGCTACGGCGGACGCGTCACTGTTGCCGCCCGCCAACTTGCCGGTGATCGACGCCACAGGGTCGGCCGGCATCAGACGCGGTAAAATAAAATTCAGGATAACGGCCACAATGAACGTGATCACGAACCAGAGCAGCTTTTTCCCGAAATACTTCCTGTAACCTTTCATGGTAAGTTCCCCCTTCAAAAGTTGCTTTCAAAAGAAGCGGCCATGCTCCGAAGAGCATGGCCACTCCAAAGCTATCGATTAGCCAACTAATTCAAGATTGTACAGAGCTGCAATACCGAAACCGTCGGTGCAGTCTGCCGGAGGAACAAGCACTTCCGTGCCGTCAGCCATCGTGTAGGTGCTGCCCTCATACGGGTAGTTCGTCCATACAGACTCGTTCACTGCGTGGAATACGGAAGGACGATACATCAGGGAGAAGCTCGGAACCTCAGTCAGATAGATCTTCGTCAGCTCTGTGTAGAGGTTCTTCAGCTCAGCCTCATCCGTGGTAAGCGGAATCTGCTTGATCAGAGCATCAGCTTCTTCGTTCTTATACTGTCCCCAGTTGCCGGACCAGTTGTTGGTAACTCCTACGTAGTCCATGCCCATGAACTGGTTGATACGAGTCCACGGATTGGACGGTGTGGAAGCATCCGGAGACCACATGAAGATCGCGTACTCGGTCTGATCCGGATCCGTGAATACGGTATTGTAGGAATCCGCTTCCGGATAGTATGTGGTGATCTCAACACCGATTGCCTGTCCTGCCGCAGCTACAAGCTCCATGGAAGCCTGCCAGTCTGTCCAGCCGTTCGGGCAAACCGCGTTCAGGGAGATCTTCTCGCCGTTGTACTCACGCCAGCCATCGCCGTCGGTGTCAACCAGACCTGCCTCGTCCAGAAGAGCTTTCGCGCCTTCTACGTCGTTGCCGGTCCACTGAAGGTCAGCAACCGCATCGTGATCGTAGAGCGCCTGCTCGCCGTCGGTCGGGTTCATCAGAGATCTCGGAACATCCGCGAAGCTCGGGGACTGACCCGTCATAGCGTTCGCAATGATGGAATCGTAGTCAACCGCGATCGCGATAGCCTTACGAAGAGCGGTGTTCTCAGCGATCACCGGCATGTTCATGTTGAACCATGCAGTCGGCATCGTCAGGCATACGCCGTACGGAGCCTCTTCATAATAGGTAGAAATCGGAAGCTGATCCTCGAGCCACAGATTCTGTACGTTGCCGATGAACTGCTGGCAAACGTCAACCTCGCCAGCCTTCAGAGCGTTCTCACCTGCCGGGTTGTCCGCGTAGATCGCGTGTGCGATGTACTTCGGAACCGGAAGCTTGCCCCACATGGAAGCATCCTGTCCCCAGTAATTGTCGTCGCGTACGAATACGACCTTCTGGTCATCCGCGAAATACTTCGTGTACGGGCCGGACCATACAACATCATCGCCCGGATCGTTCAGGATCGCCGTAGCGTCGCCGCCGCAGCGCTCATAGCAGGTATCGATCCATGCAGCCTGAGCGATCGGTGTCAGCTCAAGGAAGTCGAGGATCTTCAGCGGGTTCACCGGTGCGCCGTCGTCGTTCAGCTTCGCGTTGATCGTAACGCTCTTGCCCTCGCCCTCGATGGATTCGATGTACGGGCCGTAGCTGGAGCCTGTGCCGTTCGCGATCTCCACGCCTACGTCGAAGGTGCGGATAACATCCTCAGCCGTAACGTCCGTGCCGTCAGACCACTTCGCAGCGTCCTTCAGCGTGAAGGTCAGGGACGTCATATCGTCGTTCCATGCGTAGTCGTCGTTCGCGAGAAGGCCGTAGAGCTTGCCGTCCAGAACGTTCCACATATAGAGCGTCTCGAACATAACCTCACGCCAACCTGCGCCAGCAGCGATTGCCATAGAGTTGTTCTGGTTCGTGCCGATTGGGTTCCAGCTGTTGACAGCGCCCCACTGCTGACCAGCAAAGTACAGAGTCTCCTCACGCGGAAGCTCAACATCCTCGCCAGCGAGTGCCGCTGTGCCGACTACCATGGAAAGAACCATAGACATCGCCAGAAGCATTGAAACTAGTTTCTTCATTACATATCCTCCTTTTTTTGAAAAATTTTGTCGCCTCTTGAAAGAGGCAAGCTGTAAATATACAATACAACTTTTTTGTTTTCTTGTCAATGTGTACAAACAAATTTTTGAAAAATATCACAATATGGGCAAAATTAACACACCCAAAGACAAATGTGCACATAGAGAGTACATTTTTATTTCCACAATATACAAAATATGTGCCGTTTATTTCCAGTATTATTGTTGACATTACGAGGGTGCTATCTTAAAATACGAGTTGAAATTAACCGTTTTACGACCCGGACAGCAGGGACGCCCCCTGATTGGAACGGCCGTAGATTTCGGCAGAAAATGCAGATACCGTGAAAGCTACAAGCCTCTGCGGACGAACGCCACGCGAATTCTTCCCTAAGGCATTGGCCGCCGCGGCCGTGAGCTTCACGGCACATACTCATGGCAAATAAGATCAATAGGAGGTGCAATACAATTATGAAAACAATTTCTCTGAACGGTGCATGGACACTCGAAGTCTCGGACAGCGCCTTTTCTTCTGTCTCCGCAACGGTTCCGGGATCCGTTTACCACGATCTGCTCACCGCCGGGCTGATTCCGGATCCGTTCTATCGAGACAACGAGATGGAAGCATTGAAGCTCATGGATCATGATTTCACATACAGCCGCAGTTTTTCCGTGGATGAAGAGCTGCTGAAGTCTGACGCAGTCCTGCTGCACTGCGAGGGGCTGGACACTCTCGCCGACATATATGTCAACGACCAGCTGGCCGGGCATGCCGACAACATGCACCGCACCTGGGAGTTCGACGTCCGGGCGCTTCTGCGCCCCGGTGAAAACACGATCCGGGTACAGTTTGCCTCCCCGACGAAATACATTAAGGAAGCTTACGCAGATTCCCGCGCGGACGGCACCTCGGACGCGATGGTCGGCTTCCCGCACATCCGCAAGGCGCACTGCATGTTCGGCTGGGATTGGGGTCCCCGTCTGCCCGACGCAGGCATCTGGCGCCCGATCTCCCTGCTTGGCGTGAGCACAGCCCGCATCCGTGACGTGCTTGTGCTGCAGCACCATGAGAACGGCAAGGCCACATTGGAAGTTTGTACCCACCTGGACCATCTGACCGAGGATCCGGTCAGTGTTCATGTGACCGTCACCGCCCCGGACGGGACGGTTCTTACCGGTAAGAGCTCACACTGCACGATTCCGGTGCCGAATCCGCAACTCTGGTGGCCTGTCGGGCTTGGAGAACAGCCGCTCTACACAGTCCACGTCGCACTCGAGGGCGAGGGACACGACCTCGATGAGTGGCAGGGTCGCATTGGTCTGCGCACGATGACGGTCGAGCGTAAAAAGGATGAGTGGGGCGAATCGTTCAGCCATTGCGTGAACGGCGTGTCCGTGTTCGCGATGGGCGCGGACTACATACCAGAAGACAACCTTCTACCCCGCGTCACCCCGGAGCGCACGCGCCGTCTTTTGGAGGACGCGAAGGCCGCCAACATGAACTGTATCCGCGTCTGGGGCGGCGGCTACTATCCAGAGGATTATTTCTACGATATCTGCGACGAGCTTGGCCTGCTGGTCTGGCAGGACTTCATGTTCGCCTGCGCCGTGTACAATCTCTCGGATGAGTTTGAGGCAAACATCACCGCCGAATTCATGGACAATGTCCGCCGTCTGCGCCACCATCCGTCTCTCGCACTCTGGTGCGGCAACAATGAGATGGAGCAGTTCGTGGCGGTCGGCGAGTGGGTGTCCTCGAAGCGGCAGGCAGCAGATTATATCAAGATGTATGAATATATCATCCCGAAGGTGCTCAAGGTCGAGGATCCGCAGGCCTTCTACTGGCCGGCGAGTCCGAGCAGCGGTGGCAGCTTTGATGAGCCGCAGGATCCGACCAGAGGCGACGTCCATTATTGGGAGGTCTGGCATGGTCTGAAGCCCTTCACCGATTATCGGAATTATCTCTTCCGCTATGTCTCGGAGTTTGGCTTCCAGTCGTTCCCCTGCATGGCGACCATTGAGAGCTTCACTGAACCGGAGGACCGCAACGTCTTCTCCTACATTATGGAAAAACATCAGCGCAACGCCTCCGCGAACGGACGGATCGTGTCCTATCTCTCCCAGATGTACCTCTATCCGGGTGATTTGGACAAGCTCGTCTACGCCTCCCAGCTGCTGCAGGCTCAGGCGATGCAATACGGCGTCGAGCACTGGAGGCGGCACCGCGGCTGCTGCATGGGCGCAGTCATCTGGCAGCTCAACGATTGCTGGCCGGTGGCGAGCTGGTCGAGCATCGACTATTTCGGCCGCTGGAAAGCCTTGCACTACTATGCGAAGCGCTTCTTCGCGCCGGTGTTGATTTCCTGCCAGGAGGAAGGCATCCTGAGCCAGGACACGAATGTGAACGCCGAGCCGTTTGATCTGAAGAAGACTGCCCATCTGAACGTGAGCAATGAGACGATGCAGGCCTTCTCCGGCAAGGCACACTGGGCCCTTCGCCGCGCGGACGCCTCCGTGATTGAGGAAGGCACGTTCGATGTGGATGTGCCGGCTCTTTCCGCTGTATGGTTGCCGGAGCAGGATTTCTCCGACCAGGAGACGTACGACTGCTACTACTCCTACGAGCTGACAGATCATGCAGGCACACTCATCGGCGAGGGCACGGTGCTCTTCTGCGCGCCGAAGCATTTCCGTTTCGTCGACCCGGCTCTTGAGGCGCACATCGAGGGCGATGAGATCGTCGTCACAGCCGGCGCTTACGCTCGCAGCGTGGAGCTTCAGTGTGGTCCGGACGTCGTGCTCGAGGACAACTACTTCGACATGAACGCAGGGACACGCCGCGTCCGCATCGTGCGCGGAGCGACTGAAGGCGTGGCCGCGAGGAGTGTGTACGACATACGATAAATTCGTGTTTAGTTCACATAACCCGGACGAACAACACATGGCACGGCCTGACCGCAAACCTAGACTCGTTTTCTATCTCGATGCAATCGCCTATCACAATTCATTCGTCGCGATAGAAGCGTTTGCTCCTCACGAATTGAGCTAGATTGCATCTCGATAACGAAAGCCTCGCATGGTTTGCTTGTCAGGCCGCCCATGGCGTATGTTCT
>CANQEB010000166.1 GCA_947594085.1 uncultured Lachnospiraceae bacterium
GAGCAGCGTCGTCTTGCCGCTGCCCGTGGAGCCGATGATCGCCGTCGTCGTCCCCGGCTTCGCGGTAAAGGACAGATGCTTGAGAACTGGTTCAACCTCCGGTCGATCCGGCGCATAGGAATAGCTCACGTCCTCGAAGCGGACCTCACCGCGCGGGGATCCCGCCGCGGCCGGATGCTCCGCGTCCTCCACCGAGCTCTCCGCGTCCAGCACCTCTATGATACGGTCCGTCGCCACCGCCGCCCTCGGCATCAGAATGAATACCATCGCCGCGGAGAGCGTTGCCGTCATAATAAACGACAAGTAAGTGATGAAGGCGATGATCTCGCCGACCTGCACCGAGCCCTGCTCCGACAGATATCCGCCAAACCACAGGATGGCGATCGTTGCGGCGTTCACGATAAACGTGAACAGCGGACTCATCAGAGAATTCAATCTGGTAATTGCCAGGTTAATTTCGGAAAGGTCCTTGTTGACCACCCCGAAACGCTTCATCTCAAACGGCTCGCGCGTGAACGCCTTCGCCACGCGCACACCCGAGATCTGATCTCGGAGAATGCCGTTCATGCCGTCGATGCGTTCCTGCTGCGCCTTGTAGTACGGAAGCATTTTCAGCAGGAATATGACCGATATAATCACAAGCATCGGTACCGTGATCAGTATAACGACCGAGAGCGATACGCTCTGCGCGATCGCCATGATGATACCGACCACGAACATGACCGGCGCGGTGATCAACACTGTCAGCAGGATTGTCAGGAAGCGGACTACCTGCTCGACGTCGTTGGTCGCACGCGTGATGAGCGTAGGCGCTCCGAAGCCCGCGATCTCTCTCTGCGAGTAGGACAGGATCTTCGTGTAGATCTTCTCCCTCAGATCGCGTCCGACTGACAGCGCGGCCTTCGCGCCCAGTATGCTTGCGCCTACCGCACAGCCAAACTGAAGTATGGACAGCACCACCATGATGATGCCCTTGTTGATAATGTAGCCTGTGTCTCCGTTTGCCACACCGTAATCGATGATCCCCGCGTTGATCCTCGGCAGATACAGAGAGAGCAGCGTCTGTCCGATCTGCAAAAGAAGAACACAGCAAATGATCTTTCGATACGGCTTGATATGTTTTCCGAAAAAACTGAACATGGAATCCTCCTCCGAAATACTACTCATCAATCTGGCTTCCGACAGGTCTCCACGCAAATAAAGATCCTGCCGGATGCCAGTAAAAGAGTGACTGTTTACCAGATGGAAACTCTGTCCTCTGGATCCACCCACATCCCGTCGCCCTCGGTGATCCCGTAGGTCTCATAGAATTCATCGAAGGACGACAGCAGTCTGTTGACGCGGATGTTGTCCAGGCTATGATAATCGGACACAGCCTTTGCCTCCAGCACCGGGCGGTAATACGCGCTCATCCACAGCCTCGCCCAGCTCTCAAACATCTCCGCGTAGTTGAAATCCTCTTTCCTGGACGCAAGCTCCAGCACCACCGACATACCGCCCAGATCCGCGGTGTTCTCGGTGAGCGTCAGCGTTCCGTTCATTGGAATAGCAGGTGCCGCCTCCTGTCCGTCAAAATACTCGATCAGTCTCTGACAACGTTCGGCAAACGCAATCGCGTCCTCCTCCGCCCACCAGTTGACCACATTTCCATTCTCATCGTACTGTGAACCGCTGGAATCAAACGCGTGGCTGAGCTCGTGTCCAATGACGACTCCAACCGAACCGAGATTCTGCTCATAGGACGCATTCTTGCTGTACACGCTGGGCACCTGCAAAAAACCCGCATAAATCGTCACGTCGTTAAACTGGACATTGTAGTTTGCATTCATGGTCTGCGGCGGATAGAGCCACTCGCTATGATCCACCTCTGTCCCCTCATACCGCAAGATATCCTGGTTATTCGTATCCTCGATCGTCATCACGTTCTCCAAAAGAGAGCCGCCGTCCTCATAGCTCTTAAGCTCCACGCTATCAAGCGCCATCTCGGGAAACTCATCGGGCGCGCCGACCTTAATGCCCATCTTGTCGAGCTTTTTGATCGCCTTTTCCTTCGTCGCGTCGCTCATCCAGTCGAGCCCTTGTATTCTCTCGCGATAGATCCCAATCATCTCTTTGATCATCTCGGTAATGTCCGCCTTCGTCTCGTCGTCTACATACTTGTCGGCGTACAGCTCTCCGACATAAAACGCGACCTGCGAATTGACGAACTGCGCCGCCGCGGCCTCATCGTCAAGCGTGCCCACAACACCGCTTTGCGCCGCGCGGTAATCTTCGCACACCTGCTCAAACTCATCGCTCAGTATTTCGGCGTACTTGTCGAGCAGAGCAAACTTGAAGTAATCCTTCAGGGCGTCCAGATTCTGGTTGTCAAGCAATCCGGCAAGCGCCTCCATCGCACCGACGTCCTGAACGAGGAATTTATCCTTGTTCTTGAGACCGCTCTTATCGAACAGCACATTTATATCCACGTTCTTGAACACATCGCAGATCTCGTCGAGCGAATAGATGTTGTAGGTCTTGCTCGCATCGAGCACATCCGTCGCGGAAAGACTTGCCTCGGCGATCTGCGTGTCGAGCGCGAAAATATTTTCAAAGGCCGCCTGTGCTTCCTTCTCAGAGTAACCGATCAGCTCAAACAGCGCAACCGTACCGTTGCGAAGGTTCTCTTTTCCTCTCTCATCGTTGCCCTCATACATATCCTTCAAGCTGATACTTTTTGTCTGGAAAACATCAATATAGTGCGTTGAATCCAGGGAATCCGATAAAACCAAAAACGACACGATCTTGTTAAACGCCCTTGTCCCGACGAGATCCGCAACGTCCGCCGCCGCGTCGACCTCATCAAGATACGGCTTGAGCGGCTCATAGCCCTGCGCATTCCTCGCGTCTTTGTTCAGATAATTCTCATAGAGTGTCTTGATCTTGCCCGCCTTGGAAGCCTTATCCTGATCGACCGCCGCTGTCTCCGCGATCAGCTCGTTGATCTGTTCGTCAATTAAGTCGGTACGCACGTTGCCTGCCGCGGTCTGCCCCTCCGGAATGACGATATTGTCGAGCGCCTCTTTATTGACCGTCTGATAGAAATCATCCTTCAGATTCGTGCCGTACAGACAGTACATGCGCCGGATGTAATGATCCATCTCATCAGGCGTGACCGGATCGTCAGCCCCCAAGATGCCTTCTTCCTTCTGCTCGATGATCCCCGCTGCAAACAGGTCGGCAAGCTCCGCGGCAGCCCACTCCGGAACGTCCGTGAACTCCGGCTGCGTGATCGCGATGTAGACGTTGTTACCCTTGATCTCCGGGACGCCGCCGAACGCGCGCACCAGCATGACAAGCGCCTCTGTGCGCGTCACCGGCTTCTCCGTGTCCGTGTCTGCGAAGCCCTCCATCAGCTGCTCCTGCGTCGCCTCCGGATTGTTGTAATCGTCCGACGCTGTTAGCAACATCTCGCAGGCCTGCCCGCGCGTCATGGCTTCGGCAGGAGCCTCCGTCTCCGCGTCTATCCCCGCTTCCGCTGGCGTGACCTCTTGCATCTCTGCCGACGCTTCCGTCTGCGCCTCTTCCCCTGCGGAGGCTATGCCCGCAGGCATCGCGCTAAGCGTCATCGCGGACGCAAGGAACAGCGCGATCAGTTTCCTTTTCATCGATGCTTCCACCTCCCCCCTTGATTTAAAATATGTTCCCGCCTCATGGCGAATTTCAAAGACAAATAATCATTCTTTTTATTTTCTCATATCTTTATATTATTTTCAATGAGATAGAATTGACTTTTACGTAATCAAATCTGACGTTTATGTAATCAGACCTGACGTTTATGCAATCAGACCTGACGTTTATGTAATCAAACCTGACGTTTATGTAATCAAACCTGACGTTTATGTAATCGATGGTGTGCAACTTGGTAATCTATAAAAGAAAAGCGGGCATTTGGGCAATCCGCTTTATCCGTTACCAAAATGCCCTGCTTTATATGGATATGTTATCAGTGTATCATACAAATATTAACCGGGAATTTGTATTGCATATGCTTACATTGATAGCAATCGGTATGATAACATGAGCAGTCTCTGCCATGCTTCTTGCAGGTCCAGTCGCCGCAGATGTAAAGACCCGATACAACGAGATGTCCGTACAAATGCGCTCCCCCGCCGGCGACGGCCTCAAGCTCCGCATCTGAGAGCTCTCCGGTACCGTGAAGCTGCTTGTAGATCTCCTGTGCTTCCTCCATGCTCAGCTCTTCGCCCGCTTCTTTCGCCAGTGCAAGGACTTCCTCCGCTGACGCAGCGGCTTTTACCTTCTCGAAAACCTTATTCCGTTTCTCGAAAAGCTCCTGCTCGTTCCCTGTGACCGTCTTATCGGCATTGATTTTTGCTTCCATAGTTTTCCTCCTTTTTGATTTTATTCATTGGCAATCCCGCCTCCGGCGGATTCGTGGTTCCCTTCCATCCGAAACAGAGGTACCCTCATACGTGAACAGGCATTTTTGATGGCCAAAAAATTCCCCCTGCAACCGCGGCAAGCGCGTCGTCCGAGAGCTCGTCAGCAGCACCACTGAACTGATCGAGCAGCTCCTGCGCCTTCTCCGCTGTCACTTCCTTGCCGTACTCCTTCGCGATGGCAATGATCTCCTCCACCGTCTTTGCTTTTCGCAGTTTTGCAATCATTTCCTCGTTCATTATGTCCCACTTCCTTTCTTTCTCCGATTTATATGAAACGCACTTGCGTTGTTTCCCGGATTTTTGCTTCCATGATTATTGATACGGTACAATGTGGATTTTGTTAGATTTTTTCCTGATTGAATTATATCACACTGACCGCTGCCTTTTGTGACTGCTGGGCTGACGTTTATGAAATCAAACCTGACGTTTATGAAATCGCTGATGTGCAACTTAGTATTCTTTGATCGTATAAAAAGCAAAATCCATCTGCACTATATTTTTGAAAATACGCAAGGACTATGATTCAGATAACGAAAAAACTCCGCAGATACGTGCTCTCACGCATCTGCGGAATTCAAAGGGGAGGATAAGTATTTATCTTATCTTTCGTGTGTTATCATCGGAGGGGGATCCAATGATAAGAGCATACGCTGATCTCTCGAGACTTTTTCGTTCGCTTCCTCTGAAGCCTTTCTCTTGAGATCAGTTATAGTATGACCGCTTTTTCGGGGAATATACAGTCCCATACAAACTTTTTTATTATTTTCTGCCGTAAAAACCGTAAAAATACCCGGAAGCATTTCACGCCTCCGGGATTTCTGTTTATAAATTATGCCACGTTATTTCAGTACGCTTTCCCCGCCAGGATCTCCTTGTAGTCCTTGAGGTTCTTCTGCAGAAGCTCCGGCGTGTTGAGGTGATACGGGCACTTTGACATACACTGCTCGCAGTGCAGGCACTCCTCGATCTTCATCATCTTGGCCTGTCCCTCCGGTGTGAGCCAGTTCGCGGACGGCGAGCGCCGCAAAAGCAGCGACATGCGCGCGCAGTTATTGATCTCAATACCGGCTGGACACGGCATGCAGTAGCCGCAGCCACGGCAGAAGTCGCCCATCAGTTCCGTGCGGTCCTTCTCGATCAGCGCGCGGATCTCTTCCGTCATCTGCGGCGGATTGTCGATGTAGGACAGGAACTCCTCAAGCTCGTTCATCCGCTGCACGCCCCAGATCGGGAGCACATTGTCGAACTGTGCCTCAAACGCATAGGCCGCCGCCGAGTTCGTGATCGACCACCCCATGGCCGCGACAGGGAGGC